>JAYUPO010000040.1:0-15147 GCA_043760085.1 Burkholderiales bacterium | reverse complement strand
TGCAGGTGGTGCTGCACCAGGGCACGCCCGAGCAGGTGGCCGCCATGTTGATCGACGGCAGCGCCGACATCGGCCTGGCCACCGAGAGCCTGCAAGACCACGAACAGTTGATCACCCTGCCCTGCTACGAATGGCAGCATGTGGTGGTGATGCCGGCGCAGCACCCGCTGGCGGGCATTGAACGGCTGACGCTGGAACAACTGGCCACCGAGCCCCTGGTGACCTACCACCCCTCGTTTGCCGGGCGCCGGCGCATCGACGCGGCTTTTGCGCAGCGGCGCCTCAAACCCATGGTGGCGTTGGAAGCGATTGATTCCGACGTGATCAAGACCTATGTGCGCATCGGCCTGGGCGTGGGCATCATGGCCGAAATGGCGGTGCGCGACGATCCGCCTGGCGGCGACCTCGTGTCACGCCCGGCCGGCCACCTGTTCGGCGTCAACGTGTCGCGTCTGGCCCTGCGCCGCGGCGCCTATCTGCGCGCGTTCGTCTATGCATTCGCCGAATTGCTGTCGCCGCGCTTCACGCGCGCGCTCATTGAACGCGCCATGGCCGGTGGCGAACCCGATACCTACGAACTTTAGTCCCATGAACTCACCTGTTAACCATACCCCCGCCCTGCCGACCCGGCTGCCCAAGGTGGGCACCACCATCTTCACCGTGATGTCGGCACTGGCCACCGAGACCGGTGCCGTCAACCTGGGCCAGGGCTTCCCCGATTTCGAATGCGACCCGCGGCTGGTCGACGACGTGAGCCAGGCCATGCGCGAGGGCCTGAACCAATACCCGCCGATGACCGGGGTGCCTGCGCTGCGCGAAGCGGTGTCGCGCAAGGTCGAAGCGCTGTACGGCCACCACTATGACGCGGCGAGCGAAGTCACCATCACCGCCGGCGCCACGCAGGCCATCCTCACCGCCGTGCTGTGCTGCGTGCGCCCGGGCGACGAGGTGATCGTGCTCGAGCCCTGCTACGACAGCTACATCCCGAACGTCGAGCTGGCCGGCGGCAAGGTGGTGCGCGTGCCGCTCACCCCGGGCACGTTTCGGCCCAACTTCGCCGCCATTGAGGCCGCCCTGTCGCCGCGCACGCGCTGCCTGATCATCAACAGCCCGCACAACCCCAGCGCCACGGTGTGGACGGCGGCTGAAATGCGCCGCTTGAACGATTTGTTGGCGCCCACCGAGGTGCTGCTGATCTCTGACGAGGTGTACGAGCACATGGTGTACGACGGCGCGCTTCACATCAGCGCGGCCAGCCTGCCCGGCCTGGCGGCGCGCAGCTTCGTGGTTTCCAGCTTTGGCAAGACCTACCACGTCACCGGCTGGAAAGTGGGCTTCGTGGCCGCGCCCGCGGCGCTGACGGCCGAGTTCCGCAAGGTGCACCAGTTCAACGTGTTCACCGTCAACACCCCGGTGCAGCATGGCCTGGCACGCTACATGGCAGACGCCACGCCGTATCTGAGCCTGGGCCAGTTCTACCAGGCCAAGCGCGACCGCTTTCGCGCCGGCCTGGCGCGCACGCGGCTCAAGCTGCTGCCCAGCGAAGGCTCGTACTTTCAGTGCGTGGACTACCGCGCCGTAAGCAACTTGAACGAAGCCGACTTCTGCCAATGGCTGACGCGCGAAGTGGGCGTCGCGGCGATCCCGCTTTCAGTGTTCTACGAAGACGGCTTCGAGCAAGGCATCGTCCGGCTCTGCTTTGCCAAACGCGATGAGACGCTGGACTCGGCCCTCGCGCGGTTAGCGCGACTCTGAGGTCTGCGCGGTTAGCGCGACCTTGAGGTCTGCGCGGTTAGCGCGACATTGAACGCACGCGCCCGTCAGCCCTGCGCGCTGCGCAGCGGCCTGGGCTCCAGGCTGAGTTCGCCCATGCGCGCAGGCGGCATGGGGTCGTTGAGCTCCGTCAGATCCAGGTCGACAAAGCCCGACGTGCGCGCTGCGTCGGCCTGGTCATGCAGCATGTTCGCGGCGTCGGCAGGCGCGTCGAGGTCAAGACTGGGCAAATCCAGGTTCAGGTAGGGCTGCGTGGCCGTGTGCTCGCCCGGCGTGGCGGCGTCGCCCGGCAAGTCGATGGTCGGCAGCTCGATCTGCACCGCGGCGGCCGGCCCTTGCTGGCTGGCACCGGGCGCACCGGGCACACTGGCCACGCCGCTGGCCGGGCGCAGGAATGACGGCTCCAGATCGAAGTCCAGACTGTGGTTGTCGCTGTGGCTGTGGCCAACTGGCACGGCCAGTGCGGCGTTCAACGGCGTCGCCGCCCCCGGCCCGGCCAGGCCTTGCGGCACCGCGCGGGCGGGCACTTCGGCATGATCTTGCACATCGCGCAAGATCGAGTACAGCAGCAAAGCCTCACGGTAGGCATTCAGCTCCAGCAGTTTGCCTTCGCGCATGCCGACCATCAGCGCTTGCAGTTCGGCCATGGCCTGTTCGGGCTGGTGCCAGCAGGCAACGAGTCGGTCCACCAGTTCGGCTTCGCGTTCCAGGCCCTGGCCCGCGCCGAATTCGGCCGCCCACTCCGGTGTGTCACAACTGAACTGGTGCGACATGCGGGCGCGCGAGCGCTCGTAGGCCGTTTGGTCGCCCTTGCGGTGATACGCCTCCAGCAGCTTGAGGTGGGCCATCGGCACCGAGCCGTCGGTGGCGCGCAGGTGCGACAGCAGCAGGTCAATGGCTGAATCGTCCTGCCCAAGCAAGACAAAGAAGTCCGTCTGCTGTTCCAGGTCGATCAGTTCGTCGATCGACACTTCGCTGGCCGCGCTGTCAACCACCTGAGCCGCGCCGTCGTCGTCCGACCTGCGGCTGCCCCGCGCGTCCGGTTCAGCCGTCATGCTGCTGATTACCGGCAACGCCGGGGCAGCTATCAAGGGTGGCGTGGCAACGTCTGCCAGCACCTGGGCGGGGGCATCAATCACCTCGCCCTCGGGGCGCGGCTCCACCCGCCCGTAGTCGGGTTCGGCCATGCCCGCCGTTGCGGCCTGGGCGTTCCACCAGGCCTTTTTCTTTTCCTGCTGCAAGGCGCGCAGGCGCCAGGCAAACCAGCCGGCCATGCCCAGCAGCAAGGCGGCGGCACCGCCCAGCACAGGGGCGAGCTGGCTGCTGGATTCAGCGTCGATCAAACGCGAGCGCATGCTGCGCGCCAGATCGCGGTTGGCTTGCGCCTCGGCGCGCAGCTTCTTCAAATCACGCTCCAGCAGCTTGACCCGGTCTTGCTGGATCGACACCACGGCGTCCGACGCCGCCACGGCCGCCACGGCGGAGGCCTCGACGCTGGCCAGCACCTGGTCGCGCGCGGCAGTGATCACCGGGCTGCGTGCCGACACGGCGAACGTGTCCAGGCGCAGCCGCGGGCCCACGGCGGCCAGCGGCGCGGCACTGCCCGCCGCGGTGGTGTCCGCACCCGGCGCTGCGGCCTCAGTGGCCGCGGTGCCGGCCACAGGGCTGGCGGCGGGGCTGGCCATGGCGGCAGCGGCCACCACTTGGCGCAAGCTGGGTTTGTCCTGTTTGGCGGCAAGTTTGGCCGGCGGCGCGGCGGCCACGCCCGGCGCTGGCTTGGGCGCGGTGGCGGCTTTGGCCGGCTTGGCGCCGGCCGAGGCAACGACCTGGCGCGCGGCCCGCGGCGCCGCGTCGGGCAACACAGACGGCGTGGGCTCAGTGGCAGAAAGCGGGGCCAGGGCATGGGCCGGCAGCGGCATGGCGGGCAGGGCAAAGTGCGTCAACTCGGGCGGGTCGGCAAAGGCCACGATCTTGCGTGTCAGCCGCGCGGGGCAGCCCAGTGCCAACTGCACGGTGACCACCGGCTCTTCCACCGCCACATGCGTGCGCACCCGCACCACATGCTGCAGCGTCGCGCCTTCGCCGCTGGTTTCGATCAAGGCCTGCACCGCCGTCGGGCTGAGCATGGTGTCGCCCAGTGTCACCTCGGCGCGCACGCAGGCGTTGACCAGCGACTCCGTGGCATCCAGCAGCACCGGCACGCTCAGGTTCAGCGGCTGGCCGAGCAGCACCGTCTGCGGCGCCTTGCCCAGGCCCATGCCAAGGGACGGCGTGGTCACGGCCAAAGCAGCAAGGCTCAACAGTGTCAAAGGCGGCAGCCGCATGTTCTTCCAGTGGCCTGAAGGGGCATCTTCCACAGCACTCTAGCGGCGCGCTGCACGGGGCAATGGCGCGAAAAGACCCCGAATGACCCGCCAGAGCGCGCCGCGCCGATCCCACCAGCTGGCCTCGTGGAGAATGCGCCGCAGCGGGCTGCTGTCGCAGCCGGGACAGGCCATGAATTCAGCGGTTCTTACAATCGACGAGAAGCAAACCATAGAGGCGGGCGTCTGGTTCTCGAAGCTTTCAGCGGCCTTGCGCGAGGACATCCTGGCCCGTGCACAGGTGCGCCGCCTGGCCGATGGCGCCCCCTTGGCAGCGCGCGGTGCGGCGGCCGAAGAATGGTGCGGCGTGGCCCGCGGTTCGGTGCGGGTGGGCTCGGTGTCACTGGCCGGCAAGCAAGTCACACTCACCTACGTGGAGCCCGGCACCTGGTTCGGCGACATCGCCTTGTTCGACGGCCTGCCGCGCACCCACGATGCCGATGCTCACGGCGCCACCACCTTGCTGTGCGTGCGCAAGCCCGATTTCAAATGGCTGCTGCGCCATCTCGCGGAGCTGTACGACGCGCTGCTGCGCCTGAACTGCCGCCGCTTGCGCCTGATGTTCACGCAGTTCGAAGACCTGAACACCCGCCCCTTGCGGGCCCGGCTGGCCAAGCAGATCCTGCTGCTGGCCAAGAACTTCGGCCAGGCCGACGGCAGCGCCATCCGCATCGGCTTGCAGCTCGCTCAAGAAGATCTGGCGCAACTGGTAGGCGCCTCGCGCCAGCGCGTCAACCAGGAGCTGAAGGGCTTCGAGCGCGAAGGCGCGGTGCGCGTGGAGCCCACGCGCCTGGTGGTGTTGTCGCGCGAGCTGTTGTTGCAATTCGCCGAGCGTTGACCAACGGAACAAACTAGCCATGGAACAGTTCACCGGCACCAAGGCCGTGGCCGAGCGCCACGCCTTCGACACCCTGGCCTTGCAGGCCTATCTGGAACAGCACCTGGGCGGCTTTGCCGGGCCGCTGAGCGTGGAGCAGTTCAAGGGCGGGCAGTCCAACCCCACCTACAAGCTCAACACACCCGGGCGCTCGTATGTGATGCGCTCCAAGCCCGGGCCGGTGGCGCGGCTGCTGCCTTCGGCGCATGCCATCGAGCGCGAATTCCGCGTCATGGGCGCGCTGGCCGACACGGCCGTGCCGGTGGCACGCATGCTCGTGTTATGCGAAGACGAAGCCGTCATCGGCCGCGCTTTCTATGTGATGGAGTACGTTGAAGGCCGCGTGCTGTGGGACCAGTCCCTGCCCGGCCTGAGCCGCGCGGAACGCGACGCCATTTATGACGAGTTGAACCGCGTCATCGCCGCCTTGCACAACGTTGACGTGGCGGCTGTGGGCCTGGCCGACTATGGCCGCCCAGGCAACTACTTCGAGCGCCAGATCAACCGCTGGAGCAAACAGTACGTCGCCTCGGCCACCGAGAGCATCCCAGCGATGGACCGCCTGATCGAATGGCTGCCCGGGCGCATCCCGCCGCTGGCGCGCAGCGATGCGCTGGTCTCGGTGGTGCACGGCGACTATCGGCTCGATAACGTCATCTTCCACCCCACCGAGCCGCGCATCCTGGCCGTGCTTGATTGGGAGCTGTCGACCGTGGGCCACCCGCTGGCCGACTTCAGCTACCACTGCATGGCCTGGCACATCGAGCCCGGCGTGTTCCGCGGCATCGGCGGGCTGGACCATGTGGCGCTGGGCATCCCCAGCGAAGCCGAATACGTGCGCCGCTACTGCGAACGCACCGGCCGGCATGACGCCCCCGCCTTGCAGGCCGAGTGGGACTTCTACCTGGCCTACAACATGTTCCGCCTGGCAGCCATCCTGCAAGGCATCGTCAAGCGCGTGGCCGACGGCACCGCCGCCAGCGCCGACGCGCAGCGCGCCACCCTGGGCGTGAGCACATTGGCCGCAATGGGTTGGGCCAGTGCCCAACGTTTCAGTTAACTCAAACACCGAATTCAACCGGAGAAGACCATGGACTTCGACTATTCCCCCCGCACCCGCGAACTGCAAGCCAGGCTCAATGCCTTCATGGCCGAGCACATCTATCCCAACGAGCACCGTTTCGACGCCGACTTGAAAGCCAACACCGCGGCCGGCAAACGCTGGACGCCGCTGGCCATCATCGAAGAACTCAAGCCCAAGGCCAAGGCCGCCGGGTTGTGGAACCTGTTCCTGCCCGAGAGCGGCGCCGGCGCGGGCCTGAGCAACCAGGAATACGCGCCGCTGGCCGAGATCATGGGTGCGGTGCCGCATTCGAGCGAGGTCTTCAATTGCTCGGCGCCCGACACCGGCAACATGGAAGTGCTGGAACGCTACGGCAACGCCGAGCACAAGAAGCGCTGGCTGGAGCCCCTGCTGGCCGGTGAAATTCGCAGCGGCTTTGCCATGACCGAGCCGGCCGTGGCGTCGTCAGACGCCACCAACATCGAAGCGCGCATCGAACGCGATGGCGACAGCTACGTCATCAACGGGCGCAAGTGGTGGACCTCCGGCGCCGGCGACCCGCGCTGCAAGATTCTCATCTTCATGGGCAAGACCGACCCCACCGCGCCGCGCCATTCGCAGCAGTCGATGATCCTGGTGCCGATGGACACGCCGGGCGTGAAGGTGCTGCGCTCCTTGAGCGTGTTCGGCTACGACGACGCGCCACACGGCCACATGGAAGTCGACTTCGTCAATGTGCGCGTGCCGGCCAGCAACCTGCTGCTGGGCGAAGGGCGCGGCTTCGAAATTGCCCAGGGCCGCCTTGGGCCTGGGCGCATTCACCACTGCATGCGCCAGATTGGCGTGTCCGAGCGCGCCTTGCGCCTGATGTGCGAACGCACCACCAAGCGCGTGGCCTTCGGCAAGACCGTGGCCCAGCAAGGCGTGACGCAAGAGCGCATTGCCGAGGCGCGCTGCATGATCGACCAGGCCCGGCTGCTGACGCTGAAGGCGGCGTGGATGATGGACAAGGCCGGCAACAAGAGCGCCAAGGCCGAGATCGCCATGATCAAGGTGGTGGCACCCATCATCACCGGCAAGATCCTCGACTGGGCGATCCAGTCGTTCGGCGCCGCCGGCGTCAGCGACGACACCCCGCTGGCCATGCTCTATGCGCACTCGCGCACGCTGCGCCTGGCCGACGGGCCCGATGAAGTGCACCGCAACGCCATTGCCAAGCTCGAACTGGGCAAGCTGGGTGCGTGAGCGCCTGAGCGCCTGAGCGCCTGAGCGCCGCCGCGGCTTAACCGCGCATTGCAGCGGCCTGTGCGGCCGGCACCGGCAGGCCCGAACTGGCCCACATGCTGGGCTGCGTGCTGGCCACCGACTGGCCGCCTTCCTCTGCGGCCGCGCGGCGCGCTTCGCGCAGTGCCACGTCGAACAGCTTCATCCAGCTATCCAGCAGCGCCGCGCTGGGGCTGGCCAGCGGGGTGCGGATGCTCAAGCGCCCGCGCGCCACCATCAGCACCAGCGGCACGCCCGGCGGCAAGGGCGCAGCCTTCACAGCCGTGGCCAGCGGTGCGCCCAGCCACAACGTGGCCCAGGGCTTGTGGTTGGTGACGGCGGCGTAGCCTTCGCGCAGGGTCTTCAACTCGGCCGTGCCGAGTTTGGGGAACATCACCAGCCAGCGCATTTCGGGCGGGATCTCGGTGTCGATGCGCGTTTGCACGCCTTCGACGTATTGGTCGAACACGGTGCGCTCCATCAGCTCCATCAACGGCCGGCTCAGCAGCAGCACCTGCATCTCGCCGGGCACCGGTAACTCCGCACGAAAACGCAGCTCGAAGCCGTCGATGTACGCGCGCTGCGAAGGGCCCCACTCCACGCGCCAGGGCAGCGCGCCGCTGCGCCCTTCGATGACGAAACCGTCACTCTCGCGCACACCGCGAAAGACCCAGTCGCGCGCGGCGGCCCAGGCCGCCACCTCGGGCCAGCCGGTGGCGGGCTTGGGGGCGGCTTTGAACCAGCGCGTCAGGGCATGGAGCATGGTTTAACCTAGAGACGGCAGTTGGACGCGCCCGAGTGGGCTGTGATGCGGTGCGCTGGCAAGGCGCGACGACGACGCGGGCTCATGCCCGCTAGGAGAAGCAACGCCGCCAGCGTGCCGCAGCGCGGCTCAATCGGGTGCGTAGCGCGGTCGCCCAAGAGGTGGCGTTTGTCGTGGTCACAAATGCTGAAGGTCATGCGATGTTGCCTGCGGAGGTAAGCGGTCAACTGCCGTTTCTAGGTTTAGAGTGCGTTGCAGCAGTTCACAGCAGTTCACAGCATTTAACAAGAGAGCAAGGTGCCCGCGATGATCGAAGTCCTCACCTGGCCCACACCCAACGGCCACAAGGTTCACATCATGTTGGAAGAGTGCGGCCTGCCTTACCGGGCGACTGCTGTGGATATCGGCAAGGGCGAGCAATTCAGTAGCGACTTTCTCGCCATCAGCCCGAACAACAAGATTCCCGCCATGCGCGACCCGCATGGCCCCGACGGCGAACCCATCACGCTGTTCGAATCGGGCGCGATCCTGCTGTACCTGGCGGCCAAGACCGGCCGCTTCCTGCCCGAAGGCACGCGCCAGCGCTACGAGGTGTTGCAGTGGCTGATGTTCCAGATGGGCGGCGTGGGCCCGATGCTCGGCCAGGCGCACCACTTTCGCATCTATGCCCCGGAAAAAATCCCCTACGCCGTGGACCGCTACACCAACGAAGCCAAGCGCCTGTACGGCGTGATGGACAAACGCATCGCCAAGAGCCGCTACCTCGGCGGCGCCGACTACGGCATTGCCGACATGGCGGTGTTCCCCTGGCTGCGCTCCTGGCAAAACCAGGGCATCGAGTGGAACGATTACCCGAACCTGAAAGGCTGGTTCGACGAGATCGCCGCCCGCCCGGCGGTGCAGCGCGGCGTGCAGGTGCTGGCCGATCGGCGCAAGCCGCTGGTGGACGACCAGGCGCGCGAGGTGTTGTTCGGCAAGCAGCAATACGAAAAGCGCTGATTGCGCAGTGCACGGCATGACCCCGACCCGATGCTCGACCGGCTCCTAGAATTCGCGCCCTTCACTGCCCGTAGCTCAACTGGATAGAGCACCAGCCTTCTAAGCTGGGGGTCGGGGGTTCGAGTCCCTCCGGGCAGGCCATCAACGCGTCGAGCCTGCATTGGCGGCACTGCCGGTGGATCATGATGAGAACTCGTGATTCAGGGCATCCCACAGGAAGCCCGGGGCGAACACGAGCACGGCGGCAAGCAAAACGAGCCAGGTGAACCAGGTCATGTTGAGGGGTGCCTTCGGTGTCATGCGTTGTCAGCAGGCGCGGGCGTCGTCAACACCAACGCCACAGGTTCGGCTCGCAATCGCCGCCACCCGCGCAGGCCCAACTTGCGCGCCTCTTCGAGCAGCAGCACCGACGACGCGACGCCTGCGGCAACACCCCAGTCCGCCCAGGCCATGCCGGTGGTGCCAAAGAGGCTGGACGCAGGTGCCCAGTGCGTGGCCAGCACTTGCAGCAACAACGCAACGCCGAGTGATGCCCACAGCATCCGGTTGCCAAAGAACTGCGGGTTGAACGCCGACCCGGTCTCGTTGCGGGCATTGAACAGGTTGAAGAACTGGAACAGCACGAAGGTCGTGAAGGCCATGGTCAGCGCGCGGTCCTAAGGCCCGGTTTGCAGCCCGTGGGCCAGCACGGCCAGGGTGCCGACCATCATCGTGCTGCCATAGGCAAAGACACGCGCCACGCGCTGCAGCGGCAGCACCGGCTGGGCGCGCGGACGCGGCGGCTCGTCCATGATTCCAGGGCGCGCGGCATCGAGCGCCAGCGACACGGCGGGTGGCCCGTCCATGATGATCGCGACCCACAGGATCTGCAGCGCGGTGAAGGGTTCGGGCAGCCCCAGCAACGGCGCGGTGAAAACGGTCAACACCGCGCCGATGGTCGTCGACAACTGGAAGCGCACGAACTTCAGGATGTTGTCGTACAGCGTGCGCCCGTGGCGCACCGCGGCCACGATGGTGGCAAAGTTGTCGTCGGTGAGCACCATGGTGGCGGCCTCCTTGGCCACCGCCGTGCCGGCCACGCCCATGGCCACGCCGATGTCGGCCTGCTTCAATGCGGGTGCGTCGTTGACGCCGTCACCGGTCATCGCCACCACATGGCCCTTGGCCTGCAGCGCCCGCACGATGGCCACCTTGTTGCCGGGCGACACCCGCGCGAAGACGGCCACGTCGTCGACGGCATCTGCAAGCTGCCGTGCATCCATGCGGTCGAGTCCCGTGCCCGACACGGTGCGGCCCGCCAGGCCCAGTTCGTGGGCAATGGCCGTGGCCGTGGTCTGGTGGTCGCCCGTGATCATCTTGACGGCGATGCCGGCGTGCTGGCACTCGGCAATGGCTTGCCTGGCTTCAGCGCGCGGCGGGTCCATCAGGCCGACCAGACCCACGAAGCACAACTCGCCGACCCAGGCTGACAGATCGCCAGCAGCGTCGAAGCCACCCGCAGGCAGCGTGCGGGTGGCGATCAACAGGCCACGCAGACCCTGCTCGCCGAGCTTCTGGTAACCCGCCTCGATCTGCTGACGGCGCGCTGCGTCGAGCGGCTGCGCCGAGCCCGCGGCGTGCCAGGTGGTGCAACGCGCCAACAGCACGTCTGGCGCGCCTTTGACGAACACCTGAACCTGTTCACCATCGCGATGGAAGGTGGCCATGTACTTGTGGGCCGAGTCGAAGGGCAGTTCGGCCAGGCGCGGCAAGGCGCGTTCGACTTCGTCACGCACCACGCCGCCCTTGGCGGCCAGTACCAGCAGCGCGGCCTCCATCGGATCGCCGATGACCTTGCCGTCTTCGATGCGGCTGTCATTGCAGGCCACCAACGGCTGCAACAACGCGGCAAGGTCAGCGGTGAGCGCGGCGCTGCCGGCATCGGTGATCGCACCCTGCGCGCCGTAGCCCTGGCCCGACACCTCGAACCATTGGCCTTCGTAGCTGAAGGTCCTGGCGGTCATCTGGTTGAGCGTCAGCGTGCCCGTCTTGTCCGAGCAGATCACCGTCGTGCAGCCCAGGGTCTCGACGCTGGCCAGGCGTTTGACGATCGCGTGTTGGCGCGCCATCTTGTGCATGCCCAGCGCGAGCGTGACGGTGACGACGACCGGCAAGCCCTCGGGCATGGCGGCCACGGCCAGGGCAATCGCGTCCAGCACGATGTGGGCCAGGCCCTCGCCGCGCCACCATTGCATCAGCGACAGCAAGGCCACCAGCACCAAAGCGATCACACCCAGGCGTTTGGCGAGTTGGTCGAGCTGCACCTGCAGCGGTGTGGGCACCTCGATGGTGGCCGCCAGTTCGCGCGACAACCGCCCCATCTCGGTGTGCGCGCCGGTGGCGGTGACCAGCAACTCGGCACGCCCGCGCGTGAGCAGCGTGTTCATGTAGGCCATGTTGCTGCGGTCACCGAGTGGCGCGTCCGCGGGCACTGCCAGCACGCACTGCTTGGCCGCAGGCACAGACTCGCCCGTCAGCGCCGATTCATCGATTTCCAGGCCCGCAGCAACGATGAGCCGGCCATCGGCGGCCACGCTATCTCCCGCTTCAAGCAGCAGGATGTCACCAGGAACCACCGTTTCGGCGCTGATCTTGTGGCTACTGCCATCGCGCCGCACCGTCGCGCCCGCGGGCAGCATGGACTTCAGCGCGTCGAGGCTGCGTTCTGCTCGGTACTCCTGGTAGAAGCCGACCAGCGCGTTGATGACGACGACGGCCAGGATCACGGATGCATCCTTGACGCTGCCGACGAATGCGGCCAACAGCGCTGCGCCCAGCAAGATGACGATCATCACGCCCTTGAACTGCGCCAGCAGCACCCGCCAAGGGGCGCGCGGCGGCGTGGCGGGCAATGAATTCGGGCCCCACTTCGCCAAGCGTTCAGCGCTTTGTGGGCTGTCCAGGCCGATATCAGGGCGCACACCCAGTGCCAGGGCGACGGCGTCTGCGGTGGCGGTGTGCGCCGCTGTCGGCAGTTGGCCGATTGTCACGTCGCTCGCCTCTCATGGAGCGGCAGGCGGCCGTGGCCGCAGGATGCGCAGAGCAATCGCAGCGGTGGTTTGCGCAGGGTCATGTTGCCTTTCGAGCGATGATCCCATCAGGCTTGCGCGCTACCGCCGACGCTGATGGATGCTCGCCGCTCAAGCCCATGCCCGCAATGGCCGTGCCGCTTGCTGCTCGCAGCATGGACTCGCCGGCTGCCATGGTCTGTGTGACAGCGCACCAAGCATCCGACAGCAGCACAGATCTGCGCGCGGTCGCGTTGGGGCGGTTGGTGGCGGGCGCTCGCTGCGACACGGAAAACAAAAACCCCAGCCAAACAATGCACTGGGGTTCCTGGCGAGCCGTCCTGAGCGGTTGACGCGCTCACATATGGTCGAGCATCACGTGAAAATCGGCCCGCAGCCCGCGCCAATCATGGCCCCTGCCCGTTGAGCCCTTCCACCCGTGCCGCCAGCGCACGCTCCACCCGCCCGAAGGCGATGCGCTCTTGCTCCAGGCGCAGCGGCTCGTCACGCAAGCGCCGCCAGCGCAAGTCGTCAAAGAGCCGGCGTTCCTCCACGCTCAAGCGCGGCAAGTCGCGCTGCGTGGGTTGCGGCTCGGTGGTCCATTGCGCCTGATGCGCGAGCAAGATGTCGCGGTCCATCAGGAACGACTGCGCGTGTGGGAAGTGCGCACGCAGTTGGTCCAGGATGGCAAAGCCGTGGGTGTCGATGTCGCCCCAGTAATGCAGCTCGCACGCGTGCAGCCAGGCCGCCTGTGCCAGGGCATCGAAACCGTAGCCGGCGCCGAAGATCACCAGGCTGCCGGCGGCCGGCGGGAAGGCCAGGAAGTTGATCTCGTTTTCGGTGATGAAGACCCTGCGCACGGCCGGCGCCAGCTTGGTGAAGGCGTGTTGCGACACCGTGTAGTCGCCGTCGCCGCCGTTGACCCAGCCCGTGTGATTCGCGTCCAGCAAGCGCAGGCGCACGCGCAAGGGCTTGTCGCGAAAACCGTAGCGGCGCGCAAACTGGGTGGCCCCGCTGGCACCGGTGTCGATGGCGTGCGCGGGCAAGGCGAGGTCCAGCAGCTCGGCCAGCACACCGCGCTGCGCTTCGATGAACTTGCTGTGAATGCCAGGCAGATCCACTTGCCGCAGGTAAATGCCCGGGCGTGGGCGAGCTTGCAGCCAGGCCACGACGTTGAGCAAGCTCGGCCAGGCATCGGCCAGGGCCAGCGCGCGCAGCGGCTGGCGCTGCAGCCAGGGCAGCAAGGCCGGCTGTTGCTGCTGCGTGGCGGCCAGCAGGGCCTGGAATGCCTTGGCGTCGCGTGTCTTGCCAATGAGCCGCAAGGCATCTTCCAGCGTGTCGACCCAGGCCTGGCCGGGCAGGCTGTTCTGGCCGATGACGCGGTGGCGCAGCTCGCGCAACACCAGGCGGCAGCCGGCGCCCTGCTGCAACGCGGCCGCCCAGGTGCGAACCTCATCGAAACGCTCGGACAGTTCGCTCGACGTGGGCCCGCGCAAGCTCAGCTGCATGGGGAACAGCGCAGCGGGGGCCGCCAGTTCGTGCAACAGCTCACCCCTGTCCCAGCGCCGCAGCACCTGGGCGCGCAAGTCGGCACTGGTGGTCCAGGCCGGGGTCATGTCAAGGCGTTGCGCTGCGCGCGGTGTTCCTCAGCATCGCGCTGGGCGCGGTATTCCTCCACACCGCGCTGCGCGCGGTATTCCTCGATCGCCAGGTTGCGCAGCTTGGATGCGCTGCCGTCTTCGTTGTGCACGAACCCCACGCTGGCCACGAAGGGCTCGATGATGTGGATTTTTTGCAGCGGCGTGACGATGAGCAATTGCAGGTTGAGTTGCTTGAACAGGCGCAGGCCGTATTCGGCCGACTCGTCCGAGCCGCGGCCGAAGGCCTCGTCGATGACCACAAAGCGAAACGAGCGCGAGCGCACCGCGCCCCACTCCAGGCCAAACTGGTAGGCCAGGCTCGCGGCCAGGATGGTGTAGGCCAGTTTTTCCTTCTGCCCGCCCGACTTGCCGCCGGAATCAGCGTAGTGCTCGTGCTCGCTGCCGTCTTCGCGCCAACGCTCGCTGGCGGCGAATACGAACCACTGCCGCACGTCGGTGACCTTGGCCGCCCAGCGGCGGTCGGCTTCGGCCGAGCCTTCGCGGCCGCGAAAGCGTTCGATGATGTGCTTGACCTGCAGGAACTTGGCTTCGGAATACTGCGCGTCGTGCGAGCCGGTCAGGCTGCCTTCGGTGCAGGCGCGCAGTTCGGTCTGGAAGTCGCGCACTTCGGCGTCGGTCGCGGCCTGGGCTTCCAGGGCGATGAAGCGGCCCGGGTTGTAGTCGATCTGCGTCAACGACTCGTTGATGCGCGCCACCCGCTCCTTGATGGTTTCGCGTTCGCGGTGCAGTTGCGACTGGAAGTGCGCCACCTCGCGAATGGTGTTCTCGTTCAGCAGCTCTTTGAAGCGCGCCACGAAGCGTGGCAGGTCGTCGGCCTGCAATTGCGCCAGCATGGCGCGGTACTCGGCGGCGGCGGCCACGCTGGCGTCCACGTCTTGCGTGTCGAGCTTGAAGGCCTCTTTGTATTCGGCCATCGCGCGCACGATTTTTTCGGCCAGGCGCGCTTGGCGCTTGTCGTCAGCGTCGATGCGCTCTTGCAGCCAGCGCCGCATGTCTTGCTCACGCCCGTCGCAAGCTTCAACGCTGAGCGTGTGCTCGCCCAGGGCCGGAGCGCGCCAGCTTTCGATCAGCGCGAAGTGCCGCGCATGGCTGGCAAAGCCCGGCGCATTGAGAACGGCCTGCACCTGTTCGCGCAAGGCCAGCGCCTGGGCCTGCTTCAACTGCGCCTGCGCCTGCTCGGCCTCGCGCTTCTTCAGCTGCTCGGCGGTTTTGGCCAACGCTGCTTCCTGCGCCTTGAGCTGTGCCGCCAAGGTTTTCAGCACGTCCGAGGCTGCCTCCAGGCGTTGCTTTTCGTCTTGCAGCGCCGCGCATTCAGCGACGCTGCTGCGCCAGTCGAGT
>JAYUPO010000039.1:0-5366 GCA_043760085.1 Burkholderiales bacterium | reverse complement strand
CCTGCACCTTGCAGGTGCCGCACAGGCCATGGCCGCAGGCATGGGGGATGTAGATGCCCTGGCGCAGCGCTGCATCGAGCAGGGTCTGGCCGTCTTCGACCTCGATGGTCGCGCCAAGCGGTTCAATGGTTAATCGCTGTGCCATGGCGGTTGAATTAGAAACTGTTGTGACCCGCCGCGTTCTTCGTGCGGCTGCCTTCCAGCTTGGGCGTGTGAAAACGGATGAGTGATTTGTGCGTGAGCCCGTGATGCTCCAGCGATTTGCCAAAGTCAGGCACGAAGCGCTTGCTCGAATTGAACCAATGGGTGCGCTGCCAGTCGATCAACTCAAACTCGGGGTGCTCGCCGTACAGCTCGGGCAGCACGTCGCGCACCAGGGCACCGAAGGGCAAGGTGGGCGGCAGCGGCACGCAAAACGGCGCGGCGTACATGAGGTGGTTTTCCCAGCTCAGGTAGATGAGCCGCTTGCCGTAGAAACGGTCTTCGGTGTCTTGCTGGCGCAGCGGGTACGGCCCCACTGTTTTCAAGAAATCAGTGGCGGGCGTGTTCATTTCTTCGCCTCGCCTTCAGCCTTGCCGCGCTTGCTCCAGTTGGCAAAATTCTTGCGGTCCTGGCTGGTGTTGAAGTCGCCATTGTCTTCACCGCCGTTCACGCCGTAGTAGCGCAACACCTCGCGCACCGGGCTGTCGCCGGGCGATGCAGGGTTGATGTCGGGCGGGTAGCAACTGCCCTGGTAGATCTGGTGCACGGGCAGCCAGGCTTGCGACAGCTTGGCCGGTTCGTTGTCGAAGATTTCCTTGCAGTGAACCGAGCAGAAGTGGTACTTCATGCCGTGGTAGCTGCTTTCCTTGAAGCAGATCTGCGTCGGGTCACCGGGCTCGGTGAACATCATGGGCACCTGGCACACCTGGCACAGCATGGGCAGGACCTGGTTGAACCAGCGGCCTTCGCCACCCTTGGCCGCGGCGCGGCCCCAATGCTCGAAGCGGGCGCGGTAGTTCTGATCAAAACTATCGGGGTACTTGCTGGCCAACCAGCTCATCTCGTCTTCAGTGGGCAGCCAGGTGTGGAAGGCGGCGGCATGGCTGTACTGGTAGAAAGTGCTCCAGGCCTGGTGGCTGATGTGGTTCTTGCCTTCGCAGGCGTCTTTCCAGCCCTTGGGTTCGCGGATGCCATAACGTTTCAGGTCAGCGAACAGCGCGCCGCCGTTTTCCTCGGCGTACATCTCCCAGGCTTCCTTCCAGCTCATCACGCGCTTGGGCAGCATGTAGTCCTGCATCATGGCCACCAGCGTGAGCAGGCGGTAGCCGCGCCAGAACCATTTGTCCATCCAGCGCTGCACGATGGGCACGTTGGCCGGGTCTTGTTCGAGCATGAACTTGATGCACTCAATGCCCAGGGTCATGTGCCGGCTCTCGTCGCTTTGCGCGCTGAAGCCGAAGGTCACCGTGCTCATGTCGCCGTTGTGCGCGGCGCCACTCATGAAGGGCACGAACAGCAGGTTGGTGAGCACGTATTCAAAGCTGAAGCTCACCGCGGTGAGAAATTCAAACGGCCCACCCGAGAACGCATCCTCAAAAAAGCTCTTGGGCACCGAGAGGTACCAGACGTTGTCGAACCAGTGGTTGGCGCTGTGCAGGCCGTTGTAATACTTGTTGTAGTGGCTGATGGCGTGGGTTTCGGTCTGGAAGTGGCGCAACTCGTCCACCGCCTGCATCTGCGCGGCCACGCGCGCGCCGGCACCGGTGAACTGGCGCCCGGCATGGCAGAAACCGCGGTGGGCGTAGTACTCCAGCGGCGTCACACCCTGAATGAACAGCTTCAGCGCATTGATGTAGCGCGCATCGGTCACGCCCAGTTCGCCGTGGTTCTGCGCAAAGGCTTCGATCACGGCGTAGAGCTTCTTTTCCTTCTCGCCCTGGTACTTCCAGTAGGCGTCCATGGTCAGGCGGAAGGGGTCTTCCCACTTGTCCCAGTCGTGGATCACGATGCCTTCGTACTTGTCGAAGGGAAACACCTTGTCCATCGGCTGGTAGGTGGTGTCCCAATGCAGGCCGCGCGTGTTGGCGGCGTAGCGCTCCTTCAGGCCGAGCTTTTTCTTGCTGACTTTCGCGTCCATTGCAGTTCCTTGTTAGGCCAGACCCACCGCTTCGCGGTCGCTGACGGGGAAGTAGGCCTTGTGCAGGATGTCGGGGTCGCTGCGCAACTTCGCCGGCTCGCCGTCATACGACACGGTGCCGCGGCTCATCACATAAACATGGTCGGCCAACGCCAGGGCCAGGTGCGTAAACTGCTCGATCAACAGGACACCCACGCCGCCGGCCGCAATGCGCCGGATCACCGGCACCAACCTGGCCACGATCAGCGGCGCCAGGCCGAAGCTGAGTTCGTCAATCACCAGGAACTTGGGCGGCACCACCATGGCCTGGGCCAGGGCCACCATTTGCTGCTGGCCGCCAGACAAGTCGCCCGCGGGCTGGTTCATCCGTTCCTTCAGCTCAGGGAAGAATTCCAACGTGCGTTCAAGCGCGGCGTTCAACTCACCGCGAACCAGCGCACCGCCGGCCACGCGCAGGTTGTCGCGCACGCTCAGTTCGCGCAGCACTTGGTGGCCTTCGGGCACCGTGGCAATGCCGCGGCGGCGAATGTCGTCGGCATCACGCCCGGCCAGGTCTACTCCATCCAACCAAATCTCGCCAAAGGCCGGCACCACCACGCCGGCAATGCCCAGCACGGTGCTGGTCTTGCCGGCGCCGTTGGCACCCATGAGCGCAGTGATGCGGCCGGGCGCCACGCGCAGCTCAATGGCGTGAACCACTGCTTTGGTACCGCGCACCATCACCAGGTTGTCCACGCGCAAGGGCGTGCCCACGGTTCGGCTGATCTCGTTCGTTGTCATGCCACTCCCATTGCGGCTTCCAAGGCGCTGAAGTCACCCAGATAGGCGCGCTGCACTTCGGGGTCGTTCAGCACTTCTGCGGTGTTGCCCAAGGCGAGCAGCTTGCCGAAATCGAGCACCATGGTTTCATGGCAGCAGGCGGCAATCAATTCCACGTCATGATCAACCAAAAACACCTGCGCGCCGCAGTACAGGTGAATGCTCTTGATCACGCGCTCCAGGTGCGCAGACTCGGTGCCTGACAAACCTGCACCGGGCTCATCGAGCATGACCAGCTTGGGCCGGCCGATCACGGCCTTGGCAATTTCGCCCAGGTGCCGCTCTTCGGTGGACAGCTCGCTGCCGCGGCGGTTGACGCGATGGCCCAGGCCGACGAAATGGATGGCGCCGAGCACGGCCTTTTCTGCCGCGGCAGCGTCTTCAAACGCCGCGTGGTCGGCCACCGCAAGCACGTTCTCCTTCAGGGTCAAATCTTCGGCGATCTGGTCGGTTTGAAAGGTGCGACGCAGGCCCATGGCGGCGCGGCGGTGCGGCGCCACACCGGCCAGGCTGGTGCCGTCCACGCTCACGCTGCCGCGCGCCGGCAGCACAAAGCCCGACAGCACGTTGAGCAGCGTCGTCTTGCCCGCGCCGTTGGGGCCGATCAGACCGACGATGGGGCGTTGCAGCTTGACGGTCAGGCCGTCGATCGGCTTGACGCCGCCGAATTGCACGCACAGGTCGTTGATCTCGATCATCGGTGTGGCCCCGTCAGCGATACGCCGCAAAGGGTTTGGGAAAGCGCGCATCGATGCGCGCGCGCAGCGGCAGCACATGCGGGTACAGGGCGTGCTCAAGCAAGGCCTTGGCCGCCATGGCGCCCCAGATGATGGCCAGTGCCGCGCCATACGGCACATCGAACACGCCGTTGGCCACCCAGCCAACGAACAGGCCGATGAACAGCCAATTCAAGGCGCGCTTCACCACACGATGGTCGGGCACCCCGCCCAGCCCTTCGACCACGCGCGCCAGGCGCAGCGACACCGCTGCTTCCAGGTCTTCAGCGCCGTCTTGCACGTGCTTGCCAAAAAAGCCCAGCAGCAGCCAGCACACGCCGGGAATGGCGACGCGGAACAACAGCGCAATGAGCGCAATGAAGAAGGCCCCGGCAAAGCCCGCCTGGCCGGCGGCCACGGCGATGCCCGCCACCACGGCCGCGATGATCAGCCAGCTCGCCGTGCCTTCAACGATGCGGCTGACGCGCACGAACTTGAAGAAGTCAGCCAACTGCCCGGCCAGGCCTTTGCGGCCCTGGATCAACGATACGAGCAAGGCAAAACCGTAGAACGCATTGGCCAGGTTGCCGTCCACGCCATGGTCATTCAACAGGGCCGGCAAGGCGCGGATCAGCAAGCCCGCAAACAACGCGCCCACCCAGTGGTAAGCGCCGCCCACGATGGTGAGTGCAAAGAGCAGGATCGACTGCGCCACCGGGAAGCCGGTGTCGTCCAACTGCCCGTTCAAGCCGGCCAGCAGCCCGCCGGCCAGGCCGGCCAACGCGCCGCCCAGCGCAAAGGCCCAAGCCTTGTAGCCCACCACGCTCACGCCGGCGCTGATGGCAGCGGCTTCGCTCTTGCGAATGAGCGCCCAGGCGCGCCCGGGTTTGGTGGCGCGCTGCCATTCAATCAGCGCCAGGCCCGCCGCCAGCCAGAACAGGGTGTAGCGGAAGTAAGCCGCGTCACTGGTGGCCAGCCAGGGCCGCTCGATCACCGCGCGCTGCCCGTCTACGACCCTGCCCATCCACCCGGGCCCGCCATCAGGAAAGCCGATGACGTTGATCACCACCTGCACGGCCGCGGCGATCATCAGCGTGAGCAAGGCCAGGTACAGGCCGCGCATGCGCAAGGCCGGCAGGCCCACGATCAAGCCAAACACGCCCGCCACCACGGCGCCGAGCAACAAAGCGATCTCAAACGGTAACCCCAAACCATGCACCAGGCGCAAGCAGACCCAGCCGCCCACGCCGGCCAGCGCAAACTGCGCCAGCGACACCATGCCCAGTTGCCCATACAACAAAGCCACGGTGCCCGCCGCCAGGGCGAGGCAGGCCACCGTGGTGAAGGTGTTGAGCCAGTACGCAGAAAAGACTGACGGCCCCACCAGTGCGATGAGGGCAAAGGTGATGACCAGGGGCCGCACGCGTTGCCAGGTGTTGCCGGGTGGTGTGTCGGGGCGGTGTTTGTCGCGGGCCATGTTCAAGCTTCAGATCGTGTTCATTCCATGTGGCTGTTGTCGCGCGACAGGCCAATGCCGCCACGCTGCTGCCACAGCAGCGCCAGGATGGCCACCACGAAGCCGGTGGCCGAGCCGTAGCGTTGGATCGCCGGCTCGAGTGAAGTTAACGCTTCAATCATGCCGATCAACAGACCGCCGGCCACGGTGAGCGTCAGCGAATTCAGGCGCCCGACCATGGCCGCGGCCATGGCGG
>JAYUPO010000038.1:0-15178 GCA_043760085.1 Burkholderiales bacterium | reverse complement strand
GAAGGCAGCAAAGGTCGTACACCGAGTCTGTGGCGCGCGCCTTGCCGGCAATGGCCGGAAATGCCGGGGTTTGGCGGCTTACACCAACGTCAAGTGTTTGAGCGGCAGGCTGCGCACGGGCTTGCCGGTGGCGGCATGGATGGTGCCGGGCGCTGCCGGCTCAAGGGAGATGTTTGCTTTGTTCATGGCGCGCCTCGGCCTGTTGCGCTGTCGAACGCGGCACCGCCGCTATACTGCGCCGCTTCGCGCCGTGCCGGCGTAGCTCAGTTGGTAGAGCAGCGCATTCGTAATGCGAAGGTCGGGAGTTCGACTCTTCTCGCCGGCACCACATCTTGAGGGACGTAGCGGGTTAACGCTTGCTAACTCACATCGTTTCAGGACGCGCCGTCTGCAATTGAGACGAAGGTCAGCGCTGCGCACAATCGTCCGCAGGTAGCAGGCTCGAACGCCAGCACCCTCTGCGCGGCTTGCCATATGTCGTAGGCGCTTTGCTCGGCCAGCCAAAGCCGGGCCTCGCCGCCGCGTGCCACGCCCAACCAGGCTTCGATGCGCAGGGCCATTTCGGGCGATACGGCGGCGCGACCATTGGTTCGGGTCGATGCCGGCGCGGAATTCCTGGTAGCGGCGCGGCCATCAAGATGCCCCTTCTAGCGGCTGTGCGCGCGCACGCGCCGGCCAGTCCCGCGCGCGACCCGGTAGATCGGGAAGTCCCCTAATCGCTCCGGCAGGAGTTCGACTATCTTCCGCGGCCACCATCAGCCCGATTGGGAGACCCCACATGCCCCGCTTTCACTTACCGCGCCGTCTGTCCCTTGCCGTTGCCCTGGCGCTGGCTGCCTTTGCCGCGCAGGCCCAGGTCAAGATCGCCTATGTCGACCCGTTGTCGGGTGGCGCCGCCACCATTGGCGAGCATGGCCTGAAGCACTTGCAATACCTGGTGGAGGTGATCAACGCGAAGGGCGGCGTGCTGGGCGGCCAGAAGCTCGAAGCCGTGGCCTACGACAACAAGGGCAGCCCGCAGGAAAGCCTGGTGCAGGTGCAAAAGGCCATTGACGCCGGCGTGCGCTTCGTCACCCAGGGCAATGGCTCGGGCGCGGCCATCGCCATTTCTGAATTCGTGAGCAAGTACAACGAGCGCAACCCGGGCAAGGAAGTGCTGTACTTCAACTATGCCGCGGTCGACCCGGCGCTAACGAATGAAAAGTGCAGCTACTGGCACTTCCGCTGGGACGCCAACGCCGACATCAAGATGGCCGCATTGACCAACTTCATGAAGGACAAGAAAGAGATCAAGAAGGTCTACATCATCGGCCAGGACTATTCCTTCGGCCACGCCGTGCGCAACGCCGCCAATGTGATGCTCAAGGCCAAGCGGCCCGATGTGCAGGTGGTGGGCGACGAGTTGCACCCGCTGTTGAAGATCACCGACTTCGCACCCTACATCGCCAAGATCAAGGCCGCGGGCGCTGACTCGGTGATCACCGGCAACTGGGGCAACGACATGTCGCTGCTGCTCAAGGCCGCGGCCGATGCCGGCCTGGCGGTGAACTGGTACACCTACTACGCCGGTGGCGCCGGCGGGCCCACGGCGGTGAAGCAAACCGGGCTGGACCACCGCGTTTACCAGATCAGCGAATGGCACACCAACGTGCCGTCACCGGATATGGAAGCCTTTGCCGATGCGTTCTTGAAGAAGCACGGCGGCACCAGCCAGCAAGGCTGGTGGTACCTGCGCATGAAAAACCAGATGGAGATGTTCGTCAACGCGCTGAACATCGCCAAGTCGGCCGAGCCCAAGAAGGTGGCCGCTGCGCTGGCGGATATGAAATACAAGAACGCGCTGGGCGCCGACACCTTCATGCGCCCGACTGATCATTCCCTGTTCCAGGACATGTACATCTCCTCCTTTGGCTCAGGCACCAAGCACGATGAAGAAAAAACCGGCTGGGGCTGGAAGACAGTGGGCGTGATCAAGGCCAACGACACGGTCATTCCCACCACCTGCAAGATGGTGACGCCGAGCTGAATCACGTTCCCGCACCGGCGCCAGGCACAGCCCCATGGCTGAGCTGATCATCTTTTCCACGCTCAACGGCTTGCTCTACGGCATGCTGTTGTTCCTGCTCGCCAGTGGCCTGACGCTCATCTTCAGCATGATGGGCGTGCTGAACTTCGCGCACGCCAGCTTCTACATGCTGGGCGCGTATTTCGGCTATCAGATCAGCCGCTACGTGGGCTACTGGCCGGGGCTGGTGTTGGCGCCGCTGCTGGTGGGCGTGGTCGGCGCGCTGGTCGAACGCTATGGCCTGCGCACGGTGCACAAGCACGGCCATGTGGCCGAGTTGCTGTTCACTTTCGGCCTGGCCTTCATCATGGAAGAGCTGGTGCAGATGGTGTGGGGCAAGGTGCCGGTGGACTACCGCGTGCCCGAGCTGCTGAACTTCTCGGCCTTCACGCTGTTCACCACCACCTACCCGGCGTTTCGCATGTTCATGCTGCTGGTTTCGGTGGCGGTGTTCATCGGGCTGCTGCTGCTGCTCACGCGCACCCGGGTGGGCCTGATCGTGCGCGCCTCGCTCACGCACCCCAACATGGTGGGCGCGCTGGGCCACAACGTGCCGCTGGTGTTCATGCTGGTGTTTGGCGTGGGCTGCGGCCTGGCCGCGCTGGCCGGGGTGATTGCCGGGCCGGCCCTGGTGACGCAGCCTTCCATGGCGGCGTCGCTTGGGCCGATTCTGTTCGTGGTGGTGGTGGTGGGCGGGCTGGGCTCTTTGCCCGGCGCATTCTTCGCGTCGCTGCTGATCGGCATGATCCAAACCTTCGCGGTGGCGTTGAACCTGTCGGTGGCCGATGTCTTCAAGCCGCTGGGCATCACGCTCACGCGTGAGTCATTCGGCGGTGATTTGTGGATGGCCACCGTGGCCCAGGTGGCGCCCCTCATCCCGTACCTGCTGCTGGTGTTGATGCTGATCTTCAGACCCAAGGGTCTGATGGGCGACCGGGACAACTGACGATGCAACCCGGCAATTTCAGGCATCTGGTGCCCTGGGTGGCAAGCGCGCTGGCACTGGTGGCCTTGCCCATGGTGTTCAGCAGCGGCTCGGCGCTCACCATGATGAGCCTGATGGGCTTTGCCATCATCTTCGCGCTGTCGTACAACATGCTGCTGGGCCAAACCGGCATGCTGTCGTTCGGCCACGCCGTGTACTACGGCCTGGGCGGCTTCATGACGGCGCATGCGTTGAATGTCATCGCCGCGGGCAAGTGGCCCATTCCGCTGCCGGTGCTGCCGCTGGTGGGCGGGCTGGCGGGGCTGTTCTTTGCGGCGCTGTTCGGCTGGGTCTCCACCAAGCGCGCGGGCACTGCGTTTTCGATGATCTCGCTGGGCATCGGCGAACTGGTGGCCGCTTGCTCGCTCATCTTGCGCGGCTTCTTCGGCGGCGAAGGCGGCATCTCCACCAGCCGCACCGCCACGCTCAAGTTGTTCGGCATTTCATTCGGGCCGCAGATCCAGGTCTACTACCTCATTGCCGCCTGGTGCCTGCTGTGCATGGCCGCCATGTATGCCTTCACGCGCACGCCGCTGGGGCGCATGTGCAACGCGGTGCGCGACAACCCCGAGCGTGCCGAGTTCGTGGGCTACAGCACGCAGATGGTGCGCTACATCGCCTTCTGCGTGGCCGGCTTCTTTGCCGGTGTGGCCGGCGGCCTGGCCGCCATTCACTACGAAATCGTCACCGCCAGCGTGGTCGGCGCCGCACCCTCGGGCTTTGTGCTGCTGATGACCTACATCGGCGGCATTGCCTTCTTCATCGGCCCGATCATCGGCGCGGTGCTGATGACGGCGCTGCAGATCTCGCTGTCTGACTACACCGGCGCCTGGCAGTTGTATGTGGGCCTGATGTTTGTGGTGATGGTGATGTTCGCGCCCTGGGGCCTGGCCGGCTTGCTGCTGATGCACCAGCCCTTGGCCGCGGCCGGCACGTTGGCGCGTGTATGGCGCAGTTATGCCCTGGCGGCGTTGCCGGCGTTGCTGCTGGCGCTGGGCGCGGTGCTGCTGATCGAAACCTCGCACCACCTGTTGGTCAAGGCCACCGAAGGCCCGGCGATGCGTTTGCTGGGCGTGGATTTCAACGCCAACTCACTGGCCGTGTGGGCCGTCATCGCCGGCTTGCTGTTGGCCGGCGGCCTGCTGCTGCGCCGCCTGGGGCCACATGCTGCAGCGGCTTTCCATGCCGCCGCGCAGGCGGCGCGGGAAAAGAAAGCACCATGAGCACGCCCGCGCTGGCCCTGCAAGACCTGCACAAGAGCTTCGGCGTCACGCCCATCATCCGGGGCGTGAACCTCGATGTGACGCAAGGCGAACGCCACGCCATCATCGGCCCCAATGGCGCGGGCAAGTCCACGCTGTTCCACCTGGTCAGCGGGCGCTTCCCGGTCAGCTCGGGTCGGGTGCTGCTGAAGGGTGAAGACATCACCGGCCTGGCGCCGTTCCAGATCAACCGGCGCGGCCTGTCGCGCAGCTTCCAGGTCACCAACATCTTCCCGCGCCTGAACGTGTACGAAAACATTCGCTGCGGCGTGCTGTGGTCACTCGGTTATCGCTATGCCTTCTGGCGCATGGTCGAACGCGCGCGCGATGCGCGCGAACGCACCGAAAGCATCCTCGATCAAATCAACCTCAGTGCCAGGCGCGACATCCCGGCCGGGGTGCTGTCTTACGCTGAGCAGCGCGCGCTCGAAATCGGCATCACCATCGCCAGCGGGGCCGACGTGATCATGCTCGACGAGCCCACCGCCGGCATGAGCCGCTCGGAAACCGAGCACGCGGTGGCGCTGATCCGCAAGGTCAGTGAAGGCAAGACTTTGGTCATCGTGGAACACGACATGAGCGTCGTGTTCGACCTGGCCGACCGCATTTCGGTGCTGGTGTACGGCCAGGTGATTGCCACCGACACGCCGGCCAACATCCGCGCCAACGCGGCGGTGCAGGAAGCCTATCTGGGCACGGCCACGTCTGCTGAAGAAGCCGGCCATGCTTGAAGTCAAAGACCTGCACGCTTATTACGGCAAGAGCCACATCCTGCAAGGGGTTGACTTTCACGTCGGCGAAGGCGAAATCGTCTCGCTGCTGGGGCGCAACGGCGTGGGCCGCTCGACCACCATCAAGGCCATCATGGGCGAGGTGGAACGTACCGGCTCGGTGAAGTTCAAGGGCCAGGAAATCGGGCGCCTCAAGCCGCACCAGATCGCCCATGCCGGCCTGGGCTACGTGCCCGAAAACCGCGATATCTTTCCGCAGCTCACGGTGCGCGACAACCTCACGCTGGGCATCAAGTCGAGCAAGAAGCAATCGCGCTGGAGCATGAACGACATGTTCGAGCTGTTCCCGCACCTGAAGGAACGCGCCGACACGCCGGGCGGCGTGCTCTCGGGCGGCGAGCAGCAGATGCTGACCATGTGCCGCACGCTGATGGGCGACCCCGACCTGATCATGATCGACGAGCCCACCGAGGGCCTGGCGCCCAAGATGGTCGAGCTGGTGGCCGGGTTGCTGGAACGCATTGCCAGCCGCGGCGTGGCCATCCTGCTGGTCGAGCAAAAACTCACCATCGCCCTGCGCATCAGCAAGCGGCTGTACGTGATGGGCCATGGCCACATCGTCTTCGAAGGCACGGCCGCAGACCTGAAGGCCAATGAGTCGGTGCGCAAGGAGTGGCTGGAGGTGTAGCGCTCGGCGCGCCGGCCACGTTGCCGGGGCGCCTGGTTGATGCTGGTTGATGCGGCGGGCCTGAGAATCAGCATCCGAGTGGCACGCGCCGTGCCGACACGAAGGAAGCCCCTTGAACGAAGCCCCCCCAGCGCTGCCGCCCTTGCCCGACCGCCTTTCAACCGACGCGCGCAGCCCGCATCACATCGCCGCCGTGTTCGAGCATGCCGTGGGCATTCGCTTCAACGGCAATGAACGCGTTGATGTGGAGGAATACTGCATCAGCGAAGGCTGGGTCAGGGTGGCCGCCGGCAAGGCGCTGGACCGCAAGGGCCAGCCGCTGTTGATCAAGCTCAAGGGCAAGGTCGAGGCTTTCTACCGCTGAGGCCGCGAAGCGCGGGCGGCGCGCGGTCTGCGCGAGCCATGAACATGCGCGGGAAACCCCTGTGGCCATAGCGCCCAAGTCAACAGCGGCTGCAGCGGCGCGTGTCGAATGTCACAAATTCACCCTGGGTGCAACCCTTGGCACCCCTAAAACGGGGGGGCGAGACGTAACAGTTTGGGGAGTACGCTGCGCGGCAAAGATCACGAATTCGGCCCCACCGGCCGTTGCGCATTGATGGCGCCGTCTTGTTCAAGCGCCATCGGGATGTGGCAGCGTTGCGAAACGCCGCCAATCAACTCTTGAACCGTACCAGGCGGTTCGACACCCCCATACAAGACGAGGCATGACTGCCAACCTGACACCCTGCCCTGCCCAGCGGCCACGCGCGCCGCAGTGGGCTGAGCTGCGCGCACCGGCGGTTAAACAAACTCATCACTTTCCAGACCCGCGGGCGCTGCCCGCGGCGAACAACCCAGTCGAAAAGGGAGACTGACATGCTGCAACTGACCAAAATCGCCCAGCTTCTGCGTCTGTCAACGGCGCCCAAGCAGCCACACCCCCAGCCCCGCCGCGGCCCGCGCCAGAGCGCCCGCCCGGTGCTCATGGAGGCCATGGAGCCCCGGCTGCTGCTGTCGGTGACGCTGCCGGGGGTCGATGAAGCCGTCGACCCAACAACAGTAGCGGCCGCCGTCGTGACAGACAAGCTCGACTACGCCCCGAGCGAGACAGCGTTGATTACAGCCTTCAACGGCACTGCGGAGGGCGCGAAGTACCTAGCCGGCGAATTGGTGCGCTTCCGCGTGACACGAACCGACGGCATTGACGACTTTCCGATGGGCAATGTGCCGTGGTTCGTCACGGACGGCGTGGGCGGGTTCGATCCGTACCAACAGTACGACGAAGGCGTGGCGGTGGATCGAGATGTCGACGGCATTGCCGACTGGATGTTCCCCGACATGGATATGACGGTGAACGCCAGCGTTGACACGTCGTGGTTTGTCGAGACCCAGTACCTCGGGGCGAGCCTACTCTTGACCGCCGCCGGGGAGACTTCGGGCGCGTCGGCCTCTACGGAATTCACGGATTCGGCACTAGCAACCGCCGTAATCACTCCCTCTACAGTCGTAGGGGGCACAACGAATACGTTTACCTTGACGGTTAGCAATACGTCCACTGGGCCGTCACCCAATCCGAACATGGGTTCCTTTACGGTCAATGTCCCAACCGGCATGACCTACACAAACGCAACAGCAACGGTCGCATCCGTCAATGATCCTGGCAATCTCACGCCCAGTTGGGTGTTCGACACTTTCGATTCAGTTACTGGGAATCTAAAGTTTCAGGCTTTAAACACGGCCAGCGAAGTGAACCCCACAACAGGGTTTGTGACCATCACTTTCCAGGCAACGGCATCGAGTTCCGCAGGCAGTCGTACCTTCACCACTGCGGCATTTGCGAATCGCAACTACGGGGGCGGCAGCTTCTCAATTCCGGCGCAACCGGTTGTGACAGTCACGGCGGCCAACACTGCTCCGACCGTCGCCAGTCCGATTCCCGATGTTGCTGTTTCAGAGGATGCTGCAAACACCACTGTCGATCTGAACGCTGCCTTCGCCGACGCGGAGACGCCTGACGCCAGCCTGGTGTACTCAATCACTAGTAACTCCAACACGGGTCTGTTTGCATCTACTTCCATTTCCGCCGGTCTTTTGACCCTCGACTACGCGCCGCAGGCAAATGGCTCAGCCACTATCGTGGTCCGCGCCACTGACCTTGGGGGCCTGTGGATCGAAGACAGTTTCAACGTCAACGTGAACTCGGTCAACGACGCGCCGGTGGCGCTGGCCGACGCCTACAGCGTGAACGAAGACGGCGTGTTGACGGTTGCGGCCGCGGGCGTGCTGGCCAACGACAGTGACCCGAACGACAGTCCGGCCAACGTGCTGTCGGCCACGCTGGTGGACAACGTGGATAACGGCACGCTGGTGCTGAACGCGAACGGCTCGTTCACGTACACGCCGGCCGCGAATTTCAATGGCACGGACAGCTTCACGTATGCGGTCTCCGACAACGGCGGCACGGCCTTCGGTGGCGACGACACGGGCAACACCGTGACGGTGACGCTCACGGTGAACTCGGTCAACGACGCGCCGGTGGTGAGCTTCATCATCTGGGACGGCGACGAAGCCATCCAGTACAGCGACGGGCCACCTGCGGTTTCGCCGTGGAAGATTGCGGTGACGGACATCGACTCCCCGCTCTCCAGCTTGGTTTTTTCAGGCTTGCCCGGCGGCATCACCGCAACGAGCAGCGACGCAGGGATGATCAGGACTTACACCCTGGCAGGGGCAGTGACCGCAGCTCCTAATCCGTACAACTTGACCGTCTCCGACACGGTTGCGCCCGCGGTCGCAGCAGGAAAGATCACTGTCACCCAAGAAGATGCCCGCACGACCTACACTGGGCTGATGTACGCGTCGACGGCGTCAGCCTCCAGTGGCCAGGCCACCGTGCTGCTCGCAGCAACAATCCAGGACATCACCGCGACAGCAGACGCGGCCGGCGACCTGGCATTCGGCGACATCCGCAAGGCAACCGTGACCTTTGTCGACCGTGACAACGGCAATGCGGTGATCGCGACGGTGCCCGTTGCGCTTGTCAACATTGCCGACACCAAGACTGGAACGGCCAGCTTCAGCTGGAACGTGGATATCGGAGCCGCCACAAGTAAGTCATTCACCGTGGGCGTCATCGTTAACAACTACTACACACGAAACGCATCCACGGACAACACCGTCGTCACGGTTAGCAAACCTACCGCTGGTTCAATCAATGGCGGTGGCTATCTGGTTAACACCGCATCTAACGGAACCTATGCAGGGGCGGCTGGGGCCAACACAAACTTCGGTCTGAACGTCAAGTTCAACAAGCAGGCAACCAATCTTCAAGGCAACACCAACATCATCGTGCGCGCTGCCGATGGCCGTGTCTACCAGATCAAGAGCAATGCCATTGATTCACTGAACATCAGTCCCGTCTCGGGGGGAACCGCGGCCACATTCACCAGCAAGGCCAATGTCACTGATATCACGAATCCTCTTAGCCCGATCTCGAAAGGTGGCGGCAAACTGCTACAGATTCAGATGACTGACAAGGGTGAGCCTGGTGTCAATGACACCATTGCCATTACCTTGTACGACAGCGCCAACAACGGTGGCGGTGTGTTGTTCTCTAGTAGCTGGAGCGGCACAAATACCGTTCAGCAGCTTCTCAAGGGCGGCAACCTCCAGGTTCGCCCGGCGCTGATGCTGGACGGCTTGGCCCAATCCAGCGTTGGATCGACGGACCTGACGCTGAGTCAAGTGCAGCCCATGTTCAACGCCGCCAAAGCCGCCTGGCTGGCAACTGGTCTGTCCGCCGAACAATCGCAAGCCTTGGCGCAACTCACGGTGCAAACCGATAGTCTTTCCGACAGCGAACTGGGCTGGCAAAGCGCCAACGTCATCACCCTCGACGCCGACGCCGCCGGCCACGGCTGGTTCATTGACGCCACCCCTGGCGACAACAGCGAATTCAGTTCCAGTTCGCTGTTCGCCAACAACGGCGCCGCCGCCGGGCGCATGGACATGCTCAGCGTGCTGCTGCACGAAGTCGGCCATGCCATCGGCATGGATCACAGCAGCAGCGGCGTTATGGGTGAAGCCTTGCAGCCCGGGCAGCGCAGCCTGCTGGCTCCGCTGGCCAGCACCGCAGGCACGGCGCCACGCGCGCCGGCCTGGCTGGGCTACGACACGCCTTCTGTGGTGCGGCAAGCCGACGTTGATGCGGCTGCGCCGGTGATCGACTGGAGCGTGAAGAAGAGCGACGCGCGACGCGCGGCGCCGAGCGACGCATCAGCGCCATCCAAACGCTGGGTTGGCGACTTCGTCAACCATGCCGGGGCGACGGCCGAGCAGCGCAACCCGAACCTGGGCTTGAAGGTCAGCGCGGGCGCATCGGTGGTGCTCGGGCGGCCGTTGCGCAGTTTGTGATCGCGCTGGGGTGTTGAACCCCGCACGGTGAACGCTGGCCGCTCGAAACGCGGCTGCGCAGCGACCCCGATGCCCACTCTGGGCATCGGGGTTTGTACTTTTCGGCGGCAGCCTTGGTTGAACTGCCACCAATCGCGGCAGAGCGCCGGCGCGCCCAAGCAGCCAAGCACCCAAGCAACTGAGCAACAAGCATGTCGCGCCGCGCGCTCAGCCTGCTGGTAAAACCCGTGCCAAGCCCCGCCACCGGAAGCCGAACATGCCCGCAAGCACAACCCAGCCACCCGAGCGCCCCGCCATGCACCCCCACGAACGCACCGCCCGCCTGGAACTCGCCGCCTGCTACCGCATCTTCGCCATGCTGGGCTGGACGGAGATGATCTACAACCACATCACCGTGCGCCTAACGGAACAGGTGAGCGGCAGCGCCTCTGGTCAAGATACGCAGTTCCTCATCAACCCCTTCGGCCTGCACTACAGCGAAGTCACCGCCGCCAACCTGGTGAAGATCGATCTGCAGGCGCGCGTGCTTGACGGCTCGAAACACCCCGTGAACCCGGCCGGCTTCACCGTGCACGCGGCCCTTCACGCCGCCCTGCCCGGCGCGCATTGCGTGATGCACACCCACACCACCGCGGGCGTGGCCGTGGCTTGCCTGGAAGGCGGGCTGGCGCAGACGAATTTCTACAGCGCGCAGTTGCACGGCATGGTGGCGTATCACGACTTTGAAGGCATCACCATCCATGCCGATGAAGCGCCGCGCCTGCTGGCCAGCATCGGCAACAAGCCGGCCGTGATTCTGCGCAACCACGGCCTGCTGGCCTGGGGCGGCACGCTGGCGCAAACCTTTGCCGTGTTGTGGACGCTGCAGCGCGCCTGCGAAATCCAACTGGCCACGCTGAGCATGGGCCGTGCCATTGTGGTGAGCCAGAAGGTGGCCGCGCAATGCACCCGTGATGCCTTGCAGTTCAACCCCCACCATGGCGCCGGGCGCGATGTGTTTGATGCGCTGGTGCGGCAGGTGGATCGCAGTGATGCGAGCTACCGCGACCTTTGAGCGTCACCGCAGGGCGTTCGCATCGGCGTACTGGTGGTGGCTGTGGCGCCCGCCATGGCAGCGCCCGCACCGCCTCACTCCGGCTGGATGCCGGCCTCTTTGACGATCCGGCCCCACTTTTCAACTTCGGCTTTGATGACCTCGCCAAAGTGTTCGGGCGTGCCGCTTTGCAGCTCGATGCCGGCGCCCGACAGACGGGCGCGCACGTCGTCCAATTTAAGCGCCTCGTTGATGGCCAGGTTCAGTTTGGCAACGATTTCTTTGGGCGTTCCGGCCGGCGCCAGGATGCCGCCCCAGGTGGTGGCCTCATAGCCGGCAAAACCCGATTCGGCCACCGTGGGCAGCTCGGGAAACGCACTGCTGCGGTTCGAGCTCGTTACCGCCAAACCGCGCAGTGCACCGGACTTGACATGCGCACGAATCGCCGGCACCGGGTCGAAGATCAGTGCGGTGCGGCCGGCCAGCAAGTCGGGGTGGGCGGCCGAGCTGCCCTTGTAGGGCACTTGCTGCATTTTGGTTTTGCTCATGCTCATGAACAGCTCGGCGGCCATGTGCAGTGAGCTGCCCGAGCCGCTGGTGGCATAAGACACCTTGTCGGGGTTGGCGCGCAGCCAGCTCACCAGTTCAGGCACATTTTTGGCCGGCACCGAGGGGTGCACCGCCAGCAACAGCGGCACCACATGGGTGTAGGCCACGGGTGCGAAGTCTTTCACCGGGTCATAGGGCAGGCTCTTGAACATGTGCTTGTTCGTGGCGTGGCTGGACGCCACGATGACCAGGGTGTAGCCATCGGGCGCATTCTTGGCGACGAAATCCGTGCCCAGGTTGTTCGACGCCCCGGGTTTGTTCTCGACCACCACTGTTTGCCCAAGCGACGCCGTGAGTTTTTCGGCCAAAGAGCGGGCGATCAGGTCAATGGCGCCGCCCGGCGTTGCCGGCACCACGATCTTCACCGTGCGTGTCGGATAGGCCTGCGCCAGAGCGGGCGGGGCGGTCAGTGTTGCCAGCAGCGTCAGGCCTGCCAGGGTAAGGTTCGCGGGTCACATGAAGATCATGATCTGGCCTCGGTGTTGAACACAGCGCAAGCTCACGCCGAGGGCCGGGTATGGCGCGCGGCCTTTGGCCTTTTTGACCTGGATGGCGGCGTGGTGTTCGCCTTGGCCCTGCCGCGGGGGGTGGGCTGGCAGTGTGGGCGGCGCGCTGATCGTATTCAAACAACCTCGGCCTTGGCCATGCGCTCCACCAACGCGCGAAACTGCCCCAGCGCCGCATCAAACGGCAGCGCCGCCATCGCGCGCGTGGGGTCGGTGGCCAGGTTGCGCCACTGGGCGGTGATCATCGCGCGGTCTTCTTCAAACGCTTGCAGCAGCGCCGAATGCAGCAGCGCGGCGGTGTTGGGTGCGGCTTCCAAATAGCTGGCGCGGCAGCTTTGCTGGAAGAAGTAGTGCGTGCTGGTCTCGGTTTCGGGCGTGAGCGTCTGGCAACTGTGCAGGTGCACGGCCTGCGAATCATCGTCCGCCGCCGCGCCAACGGGCCGGCCGCCGGAATGCATCAGCAGCGTGCCGGGCAGCAAGAAGTCGTAAATGAACCAGCGGTTGAATTGGCCCGCGATGCCGGGCAGGAAACTCTTCCAGAACGGCGACGGCGGCACATCGGGCACATGGCGGCTGACCTTGATGCCGCTTTGGCTGCCATCGGTGTATAAAGTCTTTTCAATCGTTGGCCGCGCGCGGGCAATGGCCGGCGTGCCGCCCAGGGTGCGGGCGTGCACGTAGCTCAGGTGCGAGAAGTCGAGCAGGTTGTCACAGATCAGCAGGTAGGGCACGTTGTAGTGCAGGTAATCTGGAACGTTTGCCCATTCGGGGTGGGCATTGGAAAAGTTGTCGGGCAACAGCGCAGGGTCGGCCCTGGCGGCGTCGCCCAGCCACACAAACACCCAGCGGTTCTTCACCTGCACCGGGTAGGTGCGCACCTTCAAGTGCGCCGGCACGCTGGCCATGCCGGGCACCTCGACGCACTGGCCCTGCGTGTCGAACTTCAAACCGTGGTAGCCGCAGCGCACGCAGTCGCCTTCGCGTTGGCCGGTTGACAGCGGCGCCAGGCGGTGGCAGCAGCGGTCTTCCAGCGCCACCACGGCGCCGGCTGCGGTGCGCAGCAGCAGGATGGGTTCGCCCAGCACCTTGCGCGTGAACAGGCCATCAGCCGGAACTTCATGTTCCCAGGCGATCACGTACCAGCAGTTGCGGATGAACATGGTGGCTTTCCGTGTGGGTTGGAGGGATGAAGCAGGCGGCCCGCATCATCGCGCGCAACCGGCGGCTACCGCGTGTTTCAACGCCCATGGAAAACCCGGGCGCCGGCTTCGCGTATGACAGCGGCATTGGCGGCGGCGGCATTTCTTTCTGGGAAATTCACCGCGCCGCCGGTACTCGACTCCGGCGCGGTGGGCCAGAACTTCAAGGTGCCGCCGGCGCCCGTTGACTGAAGCTTGAAGGCCGGGCCGGCGCTTCGGTCAACGGCGCCGGCGCCGGCGGGTTGTGCTCAATTCAGAAGAAGATGCGCACCGCGTCACTCACGCTGTAGTCGGCTTCGACGATGGGCATCCACTGCCACTTGTCAAACGTTGTACAGGGGTGCGAAATACCCAGGCCCACGCGCTCGCCCACCTGCGGCGCCTGCGCCGCGTCGGCCTCACTCCAGCGCAGGTAGGCGTGTTGATCGTTCAGCGCGGTGATCTTCCAGCTTGCCGGCACCGCCTGCGTTTGCAGGCTGCCACGCGGCGCGCGGGCGATGGGCGTGGGCAAGGCCACATCGAACGACACATCGCGCCGGCCGGCCGTGAGCAAGGCCAGGCCGGGCTCGGGGCAGCTTTGCACCAACGTCCACACTTCGAGTGCCGGCAGCAAGCTGCTGTTGGCGGCGCAACCCAGGCGCTGCTCGACCACATTGACCAGGCGCTTGTAATGGCCATGGTCGTGCGTGACGTAGCAGCCCGATCGCAGCAGGCCGCGCACAGGGCGAAGCGGGCCACCATTCGGCTTGTCGAGCGCCAGCTTCAGGCCGGGCACCACCAGGTCGAAGATGGCCGAGCCGCCGGCCGAGAGCAGCACCTCGTCGCCCTCGAACCAACCTTGCTCGGCGCAATGCGTGGCCGCGGTTTGAACGCGCGACATCAAGGCCTGCGCATAAGGCACATCCGTGTCGTCACGCCCCTGCGCACCCAGCCCTTCATAGCATTCAATGCCCACCAGGTGCACGGCCGGGCTGGCGTGCAAGGCCTGCGCCAGGGCCAGCGCGTCGCCGTGGCTGCGGCAGCCGGTGCGGCCACCCGGCACGCCCACCTCAAGCATCACCTCGAACGTTAAACAATCGGGGTGGCGCTGCACCCAGTCTTCAATCAAGGCCAGTTGCGCCAGCGAGTCCACCAGGAACACCACGCGCAGCCCGGCGTGCTGCACCAGCAGGCGTTGAATGCCGGCCAGATCCGCATCACCCACCACCTGGTTGGCAATGAGCGCACGCCGCACACCGCCTTGCACGCCCACGGCGAGTTGCGTGACGGTGGCAAACGTCATGCCCCAGGCCCCCGCTGCAAGCTGGCGCGTGAAGAGCTGCGGCGACATGGTGGTTTTGCCATGCGGCGCCAGGCTCAGGCCCCAGCTTGTGGTTTGCCGCTGCATCCAGGCCAGGTTGTGCTCCAGCGCCTCGCGCTTCAACACCGCCAGGGGCAGCGGCAAGTCACCAGCCAGCACGTTCCAGCCCCTCTGCGCCACGTCTGCGCAGCGCATGGCTGCGTGGCCATGCGGGTAGCCCTTCATGCCGGCTTGCAGCACATCGTTCGGCAGACTCATCACAGCGCCTTTCTTGATCGGGGGTCCAACACGTCACGCACGCCGTCGCCCAGCCATTACAGTGACGAAACCGTGATGATGATGGCCAGGACGGGGGACAGCAAATTCGGCGGCACATGGCGCCACAGGATGCGCCAGGCGCGCATG
>JAYUPO010000037.1:0-2207 GCA_043760085.1 Burkholderiales bacterium | reverse complement strand
GCCGCCGTTCCAGGCGGCCTTGAAAGGCGCGCACGAAATCGGCTTCGCGGTGGTGGCCATGACGCTCACCCTGGCCGCGGTGTTCGCGCCGCTGGCCTTCACGCCCGGGCGCACCGGCCGGCTGTTCGTTGAATTTGCGTTGACGCTGGCCGGCGCGGTGATCGTCTCGGGTTTCGTGGCGCTGACGCTCACGCCCATGATGTGCAGCAAGCTGCTGCGCCACAACCCCAAGCCCTGGTTCTTCGACACCTTCATGGAGCGGGTGTTGATTGGGTTAACGAATGGCTACAGCCGCATGTTGCGCTTCGTGCTGCGCCAGCGCTGGATCGTGCTGGTCATCATGGTGGCGTCGGGCGCGGGCAGCTGGTATTTGTTCACCAACGCCAAGAGCGAGCTGGCGCCGCTTGAAGACCGCGGCGTGATCTTCATTCCCGTCACCGCGCCCGACGGTTCCACGCTCGAATACACCGGCCGCTACCTCGAAGCGCTGCAGCGCATCCTCGACGGCTACAGCAATTACTTCGACCGCGTCTTCATGTTCGCCGGCAACCCTTCGGTGTCGCAAGCCACGGTGGTGTTGCGCGCGGTCGACTGGACCGAGCGCGACAAGACCACGCTGGAACTCGCCCGCACCCTGCAGCCGCAATTGGCCGGACTGCCCGGCGTGACCGCGTTCCCGGTGACGCCACCCAGCCTGGGGCAGGGCTTTCGCGAGCGGCCGATCAACTTCGTCATCCAGACCAACGAGAGCTACGACAACCTGGCGCGCGCGGCGCAACTCATCATGGCCGAGATGGCCAAGAACCCCGGCTTTGTGCAACCCGACATGGACCTGCGGCTGAACAAGCCCGAGCTGTTCATCGAGGTCAACCGCGACCGCGTGGCGGATCTGGGTGTGAACGTCGACCAGATCGCCCGCACCGTGGAAACCATGCTCGGTGGCCGCGCCGTCACGCGCTACAAGCGCGACGCCGACCAGTACGACGTGATCGTTCAAACCACGGCGCAAGGCCGCATCACGCCGCAAGACATTGAAAAGCTTTTCGTGCGCGGCCGCAACGACACCATGGTGCCGCTGTCCAGCCTGGTCAGCGTGCGTGAAGCGGTGAGCCCGCGTGAGCTGAATCACTTCAACCAGCGCCGCTCGGTGAGCATCACCGCCAACCTCGCACCCACTTTTTCGTTGGGCCAGGCGCTGGCTTTCATGGACGAGGCCGCCACGCGCGTGCTCAAGCCCGGCTATGTGACTGATCTGAACGGTGTGTCGCGCGAATTCCGCGCCTCGGGCGATGCGCTGAACCTGGTCTTTGTGCTGGCGCTGATATTCATCTTCCTGGTGCTGGCCGCGCAGTTCGAAAGTTTCATCGACCCCTTCGTCATCATGCTGGCGGTGCCGCTGTCCATGGTCGGCGCGCTGGCCGCATTGCAGCTCAGCGGCGGCAGCTTGAACGTCTATTCCAAGATCGGCTTGATCACCCTGGTGGGCTTGATCACCAAGCACGGCATCCTGATCGTGGAGTTCAGCAACCAGTTGCGCCGCCAGGGCCGCAGCATCCACGCTGCCGTCACCGAGGCCGCTGCACTGCGGCTGCGCCCGATCCTCATGACCACCGGCGCCATGGTGCTGGGTGCCTTGCCGCTGGCCCTGGCCACGGGGGCAGGGGCGGAGAGCCGGCAGCAGATTGGCTGGGTGATAGTGGGTGGCATGAGCGTGGGCACCTTGCTCACCATCTTTGTGGTGCCCACGGTGTATTCGCTGTTCGCGCGCCGGCGGGTGCCGGGTGAGATTGATACACCTGCCGTGCAAGAGCCCGCCGCGGGCGAGGCCGCGGCGCACGCATGACCGGTGAGGTGGTCGTTGTCGGCGCCGGGGTGATCGGCGTCGCAACGGCCTACCACCTGGCACGGCTTGGCGCGCGGCGCGTGCTGCTGGTCGATGAGCGCGCCGATGTGGCCAGTGGCACCAGTGTGCAATCGAGCGCCATCCCGTGCACACACTATTCGGTGCCTGGGAACGTTGCACTGGCCCAGCGTTCGCTGGCCGTGTTTCAGGACTTCAAGGCTTACCTTGGCGACGCTGAGGCCGACTGCGGTTTCAACCGCTGCGGCTATCTGATCGTGGCCGGTGAGGCCAAGGCCGGCGCGGTGCGCGCGTGCGAGCGCCGCGGTTGTGGGCCCGCGCGGCCTGGTGGCGGGGCTGAAATGGG
>JAYUPO010000036.1:0-15213 GCA_043760085.1 Burkholderiales bacterium | reverse complement strand
GTGTATTGATCAACGCTGTCTTGGTCCATGCCGCCGCCGCTGTGGCGCCCGGCCTGGTAGCGCAGGTAGAGCTGGTAGTGCTCGGGCACGAAACACAGGCGCAGCACGCGCGCTTGCAGCTTGCCGTGCTGGGCCACGGCGCGGCGCTGGCTGCGGTCGGGCTTGAAGGCTTTAACCGGCACGCGCAGCGGCACGCAAGCGCGGCAGCCGTCGCAATACGGCCGGTAGGTGAACATGCCACTGCGCCGAAAGCCGTTGGCCACCAGGCCGGAATAGAGGTCGGCGTTGATCAGGTGGCTGGGCGTGGCCACTTGCGAGCGCGCCTGGCGTTCACCCAGATAGCTGCACGGATAGGGCGCCGTGGCATAGAACTGCAGGGACGAAAGCGGGAGTTCTTTCGGATGCGTCACGGGGCTTGCGGGTCGGGGCTGACGGGCGCCAGGAGGTGCGCCCACAGGCGCGGATCATAGGTCCAATCGGCGGCCTCACCGGCCGCGCAGCACTGTGCCACATGGGCTTCGAAAGCGCGGCGCGGCACCTCGCGCGCACCGACTGAAGCCAGGTGGCTGGTGCGCTGCTGGCAGTCGATCCATTCGATGCCGTGCTCGCGGCAAAAGCACACCAGCGCGGCCAGGGCAATCTTCGATGCATCGGTGCGGTGCGAGAACATCGACTCGCCGAAAAACATGCGCCCAATGCCCACGCCGTACAGCCCGCCCACCAGTTCACCATCGACCCAGGTTTCGAAGCTGTGCACGCTGCCGTGGCGCTGCCAGTCGCGGTAGGCGCGCACCATGTCGGCCACGATCCAGGTGCCCGCCTGGCCTTCGCGCGGCGTGCTGGCGCAGGCCGTGATGACGCGCTCGAAGGCGCTGTCGATGCGCACTTCACAACCGGGTGTCATGGCAAAGCGGCGCAGCGTCTTGGCCAGCGAGCGGTGCAGTTTGAAATCAGCCACCTTCAGCACCATGCGCGGATCGGGGCTCCACCACAGCACCGGCTGGCCGACACTGAACCACGGGAAGATGCCGCGGCGGTAGGCTTCATCGAGCCGCGCCGGGGTGAGGCGCCCGCCCACGGCCAGCAGCCCGGGCGCCGGCCCATCCACACCCTGCGCCAGGTGGCTGGGTGGCAGCGGCTCGTCGCCCTCGATCCAATGCACCATCTTCTTGCCCATGCCGCGATCGTAACGAAGCCCGGGCGCGGTTATGCCCACAGCCCCCGCAGTTGCGCGGGCAGGTCGATGGGCAAGACGTCGATTCGCGGGGGCGGTAGGTGGATTGCAGCCGCTGGCGCCAGGTGGTCGAAACACGCTGCCACCTGCGGCGCGATGAACCGGCTCAAGCCGCCGTAGACATGCCGGTCGCCCAGGCGCGCCTGCGCCGACGGGTAAAAGCGCTGCGGCACCAGCAGTTGCAAGTGCTGGCGCGCGCGCGTCATGCCCACGTAAAGCAAGCGGCGCTCTTCCTCGATTTGCGCGCGCTGGCCGGTGGCCATGTCCGAGGGGATGCAGCCATCCACCACGTTCAGGATCGACACCGATTTCCATTCCTGGCCCTTGGCCGAGTGCAGGGTCGACAGCACCAGGTAGTCTTCATCGAGCAAGGGCTCGCCGGCCCAATCACTGCTGGCTTCGGGCGGGTCCAGCGCCAGTTCGGTGAGGAATCGTTCACGGCTGCCGAAGCCGGCAGCCAGGTGCAGCAACTGGTGCAGGTCGGCCGCGCGCACGGCCGCATCGTCATGCTTGCGTTGCAGTTGCGGCAGGTACCAGGCCAGGGCCTGGGCCAGATCGGCCGGCCAGGCTAACGCCTCGTTGCACAGGCTGGTCACCAACTCGGCGAAGGCCGGCCAATCGCGCGCCGCAGCGGGCGGCGGCTTGAAGGCCTGCAATGCGACCAGCGGTTGGGCTGCTTGTTCCACCGCGGCCAGCGGTTGGGCTGCCTCCTGCATGCTGGCCAGCAGCCGCCGCGCACTGGTCGCGCCGACACCCGGCACCAGTTGCAGCGCACGAAACCCGGCCAGTTCGTGGCGCAGGCTGTGGCCAAAGCGCAGCAGGGCCAGCAGGTCTTTCACATGCGCGGCTTCGAGGAACTTCAGGCCACCGAACTTAACGAATGGAATGTGTCGGCGCGCCAGTTCCAGTTCCAGCGCCGCGCTGTGGCTGGCGGTGCGAAACAGCACCGCCTGGTCTTTCAGTGCCAGGCCTTCCTCGCGCCGGCACAGCACCTGCTCGGCCACCCAGCTGGCCTGGGCCGCATCGTCCAGCACATGCACCAGCGCCGGGCGTTGCGGTGAAGGCGTGGTCGTCCAGAGCTGCTTGGCATGGCGCTCGTGGGCCAGGGCGATGACGGCGTTCGAGGCGTCGAGAATGGCCTGTGTGCTGCGGTAGTTGCGCTCCAGTGTGACGGTTCGAGCCAGTGGCGAAAAGCTGCCCGCAAACTCCAGGATGTTGCGCACTTCGGCGCCGCGAAAGGCGTAGATCGCCTGGGCATCGTCGCCCACCACCATCAGCCCGGCGCCGCCGGGTTTGAGGCGCTGCACGATGGCTGCTTGCAGCCGGTTGGTGTCCTGGTACTCATCCACCAGCACATGGCTGAAGCGCGCGCTGCACGCGCCGGCCAGCGCGGCGTCGCCCAGCGCCTGCCACCAATAAAGCAGCAGGTCGTCATAGTCGAGCAGGCCCTGGCGCTGCTTGGCTTGCGTGTAGGCGGCGAACAGTTGCTTGAGTTCGGCTTCCCATTGCGCGCACCAGGGAAACTGGCTGGCTAACGTTTCACTCAGGCTGGCCTGGCGGTTCAGCGTTTGCGAGTAGATCGCCACGCAGGTGCCTTTGAGCGGGAAGCGCTGGCCGCGTTCGCCGAAGCCGCCTTGCTGGCGCACCAGGGCCATCAGGTCTTCGGCGTCGCTGCGGTCGATCACGGCAAACCGTTCGTTCAAGCCGACATGCGGCGCCCATTCACGCAACAACCGCGCGGCCACGCTGTGGAAGGTGCCGGCCCAGGCCAGTTGCGGCGCTGCGGCGCTGGCCGGCAGCCTGAGCGCCTGGCGCAGCACCTGGCCGCTGCGGCGCGCCATTTCATGCGCGGCGCGGCGCGAAAAGGTGAGCAGCAAGATGCGCTGCGGGTCGGCGCCATCAAGCACCAGCCGCGCCACGCGGCAGGCCAGGGTCAGCGTCTTGCCGCTGCCGGCCCCGGCAATCACCAGCAGGGGCTGCTCACCGCGGTGGTTGACGGCGGCAAGCTGCTGCTCGTTCAGCGTGGCGAACGGGTCGGGTGGGGCGGGGCTATGGCGCATGGCGCGCCAGTCTAAGCTGGATGTTCATCCAGCCCTGTGCATTCAGGCAGGGGCCGGCTCAGGGCCGCACGGCGGGTGCTTCGATCGTCATGCCCGCGGCGCGCTGCATCAAGTACAGCTCCAGCGCCACCCACTGCGGCGCATCGGCCGGCCAGGCTTCGGCGCGCACGCCGGTGAGGCAGTTGCGCAGCCGGCGCTGCAAGCCACCGAGCGACTGCCACTGCAGGCGGTAGATCGGGTAACCGTTGGGGTGACCTTGTGGAATCACACTACCGCCCAAGCGCAGCCCGGCACGCTCATCATGACAGTGGGCGCAGGACAGATCGAGTTGCCCCAAACGTTGCTGGAACAGCGCCGCACCTTGCGCGCGCGCGGCGCTCAGCCGATCATCTTGCGGCGGCGCCACGGGCAGGCCGCGTGAGGCGTGGGCCAGCGCCGCCTCGAGCGCCAACAGGTTGGCCGCAGCGTCGCCGGCCACGCCCTGGCGCTGGCTGCGGCATTGGGCAACACGCTGCGTCAGGGTGATCGGCCGGTGGCCGGCGGCATCGAACGCCGGGTATCGCGCCGCCACGCCACGCATGGTGGCCGCCAGCTCGCCATGGCAGCCGGCGCATGAGCCCGCCAGGCCGCCCGAAGGGCGAATACCGGAAGGCGCAGCCTCACCCCACAAGGCCTGGCCTTCCAGCACGCCGAGCATGCCGGGGTTGGCGGCGTCGTCGCGCTGCAGCGCCTGGGTGGCCGGGCTCATGTCGTCGAAGCCCGAGCGGCGCGGCGCGTCGGCAGCGCCGGCACAGCAGGCCGCCAGCGCCAGGGCCACCCACGCACGCCGCTTCACGTCACCTCGATCGTTAAGGTCTCGGTCTGGTTGAAACCCTTGTCGCCGGCCCAATTCAAGCGCAGCGTGGCACTGGCCGTGGCCACGACGTGAAACGTCACATAAGGGTTGGCGGCGATGGCGGCATACAACTCGGCACTGAACACCAGCTCGTTGCCCCAGTGGCAAGTGAAGCGGCGGATCAGGTCCGGCGGCACCTGCTGGCCGACCGAATCAACGCGCAGGCCGGTTTCCATCGGGTGGCCGATCAGCGCACGAATCTCGATGACCTCGCCGCGCTTGGCGGTCTTGGGGGCGGTGATGATGGCGCGGGCCATGGCGTCTGCTTGATGGCCTATTCGATGCAAGCGGCCAGCACAACCACCACTTCCACCGTGTGCGTGAAGCAGGCGCCGTCATGCATGCGCGCCACGGCCAGCAGTTGCTGGCTGGTGGCCAGGCGGATGCGGGTCGAGACCTTGGCCACGCCGTTGCGCGGGCTCAGGGCGAAACGTGCCACATCGCGCTGCGGGTTGCGCTGGTTGAAGATGGCGATTTCACGCACATGGTCGGCCGCGGTCATGGGGCTTTGCACGCTCACACTCACCGGCACGACATTGCCGTTGTCGATGAGCGGCGCGATGTCCAGCAGCACCCGGCCTTCGCGCACCGTCGCGCCTTTGGCAAAGTCGCGCAGCACCCGTTCCAGTTCTTCGGGCAAGGCCAGCGCCGGGCGCACCACGGCCAGGGCTGCGGCGCTGAAGACGAGATCGCGGCGCTTCATGGCCGCCTATTCGCGCAGCGTTGACAGAAACGCCACCACGTCTTCGATCTGCTGCGCGCTCAGCAGCGTCTGGCCGTGCCACGCGCTGCCCACCTGGTTCAGGCCGGTGGTGCGAAAGTAGGCGGGCATGATGCTGTCGGGGTTGATGCTGCGGCTGTCGATCATGCGCTGGCGCAATTGCGCCGCGTTCAGGCGCGCGCCCACGCCGCGCAGGTCGGGCGCCAGCGTGCCCTGGAAGCGTTCTTCAGGGAACGGCCCGCTGTGGCACAGCAGGCACAGGCCCTGCGTGCGGGTGGCGACGATGACGCGGCCGCGCGCGGCATCACCCGGCCCCGCCAGGGGCTCGGGCGCGCCCTGCGCCAACGCCAGGGCACTGCTGGTGTACAGATCGCAAACCAGCAAGCCAACAGCGAAGCAAACAAGCGCCGGCTTCAAGCTTTGGCACGCAATTGGTCTTTGAGCGGCAGGTTGCGGATGCGCTTGCCCGTGGCGGCAAAGATCGCATTCAGCACCGCCGGCTCGGCCACCGCGATGGTGGGCTCGCCCACGCCGCCCCAGAAGCCGCCGCTGGGCATGACGATGGTTTCAACCTTGGGCATGCGGGCCATGGTCATCACGGGGTAACTGTCGAAGTTACTTTGCTGCATGCGCCCGTCCTTGACCGTGCATTCACCGTACAGCGCGGCCGACAGGCCGTATGAGAACGAGCCCTCCACCTGGTAAGCGATCTGCTTCGGGTTGACGGCATGGCCGGGGTCGGTGGCGGCGACGATGCGATGCACTGTTAACTCGCCAGCCGGGTTCACCGACACCTCGGCGCAGGCCGCCACATAGCTGCCAAAGCCCATGCATTGCGCCAGGCCGCGGAACACGCCCGGCGCTGCCGGCTTACCCCAGCCCGCCCCTTCGGCTGCGGCGTTGAGCACGGCCAGGTGCTTGGGGTGGCTGGCCATCAATTTGCGGCGCAGCGCCAGCGGATCCTGGCCGGTGGCGTGGGCCACTTCGTCGATGAAGCATTCGAGGTAGATGGTGTTCTGGTTCAGGTTCACGCCGCGCCAAAAGCCCACCGGCACGGCCGGGTTGCGCATGGCGTGGTCGACCAACAGGTTCGGCACCGTGTAGCCAATGGAGGCCTCGGGCCCCGCCACATTCAAGCCCTGGAACACCACCGGGTCCAGCCCATTGCGGATGTTCTGCGGCGCCACGCCGGCCAGGATCGATTGCCCCGCAATGCGCATGTGCAGGGCGGTTAAATTGCCCTGCGCATCCAGCCCCGCTTGCAGCTTGCATTGCGTGACGGGGTGGAAGCGCCCATGCAGCATGTCTTCTTCGCGGCTCCAGATCAGCTTGACCGGTGTGCCGGGCAGTTCCTTGGCGATGATGACGGCCTGGGTGACCCAGTCGTGCACCGCGCCGCGGCGGCCAAAGCCGCCGCCCAGGTGCAGCTTGTAGACCTCGCACTTGGCCGGCGGCAAACCGGCGGCTTCGGCGGTGGCGGCCAGCGCGGCCTCGCCGTTTTGCGTCGGCGTCCACAGCTCGCAGCGCTCGGGCGTCCAGCGCGCGGTGGCGTTCATGGTTTCCATGGTGGCGTGGTTCTGGTGCGGGTAGCTGTACACCGCCTCCACCTTGCGCGCCGCGCCGGCCAATGCTGCCTTGGCATCACCCACGGTGTGACCCACCACGGCCTCGGGCGCATCGAGCGCAACCTTCAGCACCGCCGCCACCGCGGCGCTCGATGCCTGGGCGTTCGGGCCTGCGTCCCATTCGATGGGCAGCGCGTCGAGCGCGGTCTTGGCGCGCCACCAGGTGTCGGCCACCACGGCCACGGCGCTGTCGCCCACGCGCACCACCTTCTTCACGCCGGGGCGGCTCAGCACCGCGGCGGCATTGACGCTCTTGATCTTGCCGCCGAACACCGGGCTGTCTTTGATGGCCGCGTTCAGCATGCCGGGCAGCTTCAGGTCCATGCCGTAGACCTGGCTGCCGTCGAGCTTGGGGCGGGTGTCGAGCCGGGCCACGGGCTTGCCGGCGATCTTCCAGTCCTTCGGGTCTTTCAACGTCACTTGTGCGGGCGCTGCGAGCTTGCCGGCGGCCACGGCCACCTTGCCGAAGGTGGTGCTGCGGCCGCTGCCGCGGTGGCTGATCACGCTGTTGGCGGCCGTGCATTCGGCCGCTGGCATATTCCAATCGTTAGCTGCCGCTTGCACCAGCATCATGCGCGCGGTGGCACCGCCCTTGCGCACATAGTCTTGCGATTCGCGTATGCCGCGGCTGCCGCCGGTGGAGAAGTTGCCCCAGACGCGGTTGCGCGCCAGGTTCTGGCCCGGCGTGGGGTACTCGGTGCTGACCTTGGCCCAGTCGCACTCCAGCTCTTCGGCCACCAGTTGCGCCAGGCCGGTGAGGGTGCCTTGGCCCATTTCGCTGCGTGCGATGCGGATGACCACGGAATCGTCCGGCTTCACCACCACCCAGGCGTTGATTTCGGCCGCGGCGGTTTGTGCTGCGGCGCTGCCGGGCAGGGCAACGTGAAAGCCGACCACCAGGCCGGCCGCCGCGCCGCCCACGAACTGGCGGCGGGTGATGTCAATCGTTGTCTCGCTCATGCTGTTCTCCCCATCGCGGCGGCCTTCTTGATGCCCTCGCGCACGCGGTTGTAGGTGCCGCAGCGGCAGATGTTGGTCATGGCGCTGTCGATGTCGGCATCGGTGGGCTGCGGCTTGGCCTTGAGCAACGCGGCCGCGGCCATCAACATGCCGCTTTGGCAAAAGCCACACTGCGGCACATCGAGCTCGGCCCAGGCCTTCTGCAAGTTGTGTGAAGCGTTAGGCGCCAGGCCTTCGATGGTGATGATTTTTTCCTGCGCGCCCACGCTTGAGGCTGGCCGCACGCACGAGCGCGTGGGCACGCCGTCAATGTGTACCGTGCAGGCACCGCAGGCGGCGATGCCGCAGCCGTATTTGGTGCCGGTGAGGCCGAGTTGTTCGCGCAACACCCACAGCAGCGGGGTGTCGGGCTCGGCCTCGAAGTTCAGGCTGCTGCCATTGACGTTCAAGCTCGGCATGTGCGCGCCTTGTTGCCAGTTCATTGCAAACAAAGGTTAGCACCAAGGCCTGGCCCTGCCCATCGGGGCAGATTCCGATTCAGGCTTGCAGCAAGGCGCGCACGCGCCCTTGCAGGATGTCGGGTGTCACCTGCGCGGCAGCCAGCGCCGGCCCTGCGGCCACACCCACGCGGCTGAACAGGCCGCGGCGAAACGGCTTCGTCATGGCGCGGCCGCCGTCGCGCGAAAAGAACGAGCCCCACAGGTTGTGCAGTGCCACCGGCACCACCGGCACCGCGCGGCGTTCCAGGATCTTCATGATGCCGCCCTTGAACGGCTGCAAGCTGCCGTCAGGGCTGAGGCCGCCTTCGGGGAAGATGCCCAGCAGATCGCCTTCGGCCAGCACCTTGTCGGCGGCGTCGAAGGCGGCGGCATACAACTGCGGATTGGTTTTTTGTGCCGAAATGGGAATGGCCTTGGCCAGGCGGAACAAGGTGCCCACCAGCGGCAGTTTGAAGATGCCCGCGTCCATCACGAAACGGATCGGCCGCGGGCTGGCGGCCATCAGCAGCACGGCATCAACATAACTGACGTGGTTGCACACGATCACGGCCGCACCGGTGGTGGGAATGTGTTCGTCACCCGTGACGCGAAAGCGGTAGATGCAGCGCGACGCCATGAACGCCACGAAGCGCAGCAGGTATTCGGGCACCAGCAGGAAGATGTAGCCGGCCACCAGCGCATTGGCCAGGGCGGTGAGGCCGAACACCTGCGGGATGCTGAAGCCCGCACCAAGCAAACTGCCCACCAGCAGGCTGCTGGCGATCATGAACAAGGCGTTGAGGATGTTGTTGGCCGCAATGATGCGGGCGCGGTGGCTGGCCGGCGAGCGCAACTGGATCAGCGCGTACATGGGCACGCTGTACAGGCCGGCGCTGAGCGACAGGGCAAACAGATCGAACAACACGCGCCAATGCGCCGGCTGCGCCATGAACTCGCCCAAGCTCTGCGCTGGCACGGCGGGCAGGCCGCTTGAGGCGAAGTACAGGTCGGCCGCGAACACGCTCATGCCGATGGCGCCCAGCGGCACGAGGCCGATCTCCACATGCCGGCGGCTGACCGTTTCGCATAACAGCGAGCCCAACCCGACACCCACCGAAAACACCACCAGCAGCAGCGAGGCCACATGCTCATCGCCATGCAGCACGTCTTTGGCAAACGCCGGGAATTGCGCCAGGAACACGGCGCCGAAGAACCACATCCACGAAATGCCCAGCAGCGAGCGAAAGACAACGATGTTTTGGCGCGCCAGCTTGAGGTTGCGCCAGGTCTCGGTGAAGGGGTTCCAGTTCACCACCAAATCCGGCGCGGTAGAAGGCGTGGCGGGAATGAATTGCGCCGCCACCCGCCCGGCCACGGCCAGCGCCAGGCAGGCGGCGGCCACGGCCTGTGCGCCGGCCAACCAGGCTGCAGCGGGCAGGGCGATCAGGATGCCGCCGACCACGTTGCCCAGCAAGATGGCCACGAAGGTGCCCATTTCGATCATGCCGTTGCCGCCGGTGAGTTCGCGCTCGCCCAGGTGCTGCGGCAAGTAGGCGTACTTCACCGGCCCGAACAAGGTGCTGTGCAGGCCTAACAGGAAGATGCAGCCCAGCAGCAGCGGCACCTGGGTGGTGAACAGGCCCACGGCCGCCAGCAGCATGATGAACAGCTCCAGGTTCTTCACCATGCGCGTCAGCGTGGCCTTGTCATACTTGTCAGACAACTGCCCGGAGGTGGCCGAGAACAGCAGGAACGGGGCGATGAACACCGCGCCGATCACCAACCCGGCCTGCGCCGGCGGCAGCCAGCTCACGCTGAGCCGGTAGGTCACCAGCATGGTGAAGGCGAACTTGAACACGTTGTCGTTCGCCGCGCCCAGGAACTGCGTCCAGAAAAACGGGGCGAAGCGGCGCTGGCGCAACAGGGTGAATTGGTTGGGGTGGTCGCTCAAGGTCGGGCTCCGTTGGGGGATCAGCAATCAGACTGGTGTGGGTGCGCGCGAAGTGTCGCTGTGATGCTGTCAGGCACGTTGGGTGCAGCGTGGTCGGCGCGCATTTCAGTGATGTGCTGCGGCCCACCATACGCCGCAGGCCAGCAAAGTCTTCCGTGTTCTCGCACGACGTTTTAGGGATTGCCCGGCAATGACGGCCGTCATGTACTGGCGCGGGCCCGCCCTTCGGTGGGCCAACACCGGGAGCCATTCATCATGAAGCAATACAGCATCACCCAAGCGGCCCTGCAATGCGTCATGCTCGGCGCCGCGGCACTTGCGAGCGTGCCGGTGGCGGCGGACGAAGGCCATGGCAGCGAACGGCATTCGCAGGCAACGGCTTCGTTCGGCCGCGGTTTGAACACCGCGCGGCCGGGCAATGTAGTGAACCATGTCATGTTGCCGCGCCGTATCAACATCAAGGCGGGCGGCGTCGTCGACTTCGCCGTCGCGGGCTTCCACGACATCGTCATCTTCAAGCCCGGCTTCACGCTCGAGCACCTGGTGCAAGCCGGCGGTGGGCAGATCCCGGCCACGCCCCCGATCTTCGTGATCCCGGCCGACCCCAACGCTGCGCTGCCGCCGGCGATCGCGTTCCTGGCCGACAGCATCTACTACCGCGGCATCAACCCCGCGGGCGGGCCGCTGGCCACGGCGGTGGCGGGCAACCCGGCCAACGGCTCCAATCGCATGGAGCCGGTCGCCTTTCTCGAGCGCGGTACCTACCTGGTTATCTGCAATATCAGGGGGCACCTGCTCGACGGCATGTACGGCTACGTGAAGGTTGATTGAGTCAGCACGGGGCCGGCGCGTGTGCCGGCCTTGCGTGCCTGGCTGGATATCGGCATGGAAAGTGTGGCGCCCCGCGCCGCACTTGCTCACCGCGCCCGGCCAGGCTTGCGCATCTCGCGCATCAAGCTCCAGGCCAGTGCGCCCAGGCCGGCCACGGCCGTGGCCAAGGCCGCCCACAGCAGCCAGCGGCGGCGCTGGTCGGGGCTGGCATCGGCCAGCGTGCCGGTTGTTGCCTTCACCTGCAACGGCCCGAGCGAGGCGCTGGGCAACTTGAATTCGTCGCCGTCTTGGTAGCCTGGCAGCAATGCGGCGCGCGGCAAGGCCGCGCTGCGCGCGCGCTCGCGCCCGATGGCCAGCGTGTAGGGCGGCGTGCCCGTGGCGGCAAACAGCAATTGCGGCGCGCGCCAGCTCAGGCTCACCGCTTGCGGCCCCGCTTCGGCATGGCTGCGAAAGCGCAGCTCGCGCAGTGGCAGGCTGTTCAGTTCCAGTGGCGGCGAGTGCAGGGTCTGGCCATCGTGCCGCAGGGCAAAGGCGGTGTGGCTGGCAAACGGCTCCCAGTTTGCCGCGCCACTGCGCTCGGGTTGCAGCGCACGGCGATCCAGGCTCACGGGCACCACGGCATTGCCCGCGCCGAGGTGAAACTCGATGCGCGATATGGGCAGTGTGGCACCCAGGTCAATTTGGTCGTCGCGCAATTCGAAGCGCGCGCTGTCGAGCGCGGCAAGGTCCAGCGCCGCGGCCTGGGCCAGCTCGGCCTGCACCCGGCTCAGGCCCAGTGCAGCGTCGGCACGCAGGCGCAAATAGCGCGTGTTCGCGGGCAGCGCCGCCAGCGCCAGGCGGTTTTGGATGACCTGCCGGGGCGCGCCGGCCGCGCCGGCCAGTTCCACCAACACGGCCTGGCCCGCGGCGAGCCAGGCCTGCGCGTCGGCGCTTGACTCAACTCGAACGTTGCGCACCAGGCCGGCCGCGCCGGGAGCTGCCCATTCCAGCGTCAAGGCCTGCGGCCGCGGTGCTTCGCCCAGGGGCTTCAGGTCGATCAGCCAGGCCTGCGCCGCCGCAGCTTCGGGCTTGCCCGCTTTGCCAGGCTTGCCGGCTTGCTCGACCGCTCTTTCAACCTTCAGCACCGTACCGTCGCTGCGCCACTCCAGCTTCAGGTTAGGCGCCATGGCCTGGCCGGCGGCGGCGGGCCAGGCGAAGTGCGGCAGCACCTGCAAACGGGGCGCCACCTGGGCCGGTAAGGGCGCCGCGGCCCAGGCCAAGGGAACGGGCTTGCCGTGGGCATCGAACAGGCGCACGTCGGCCCAGCCGCTGCTGCGCGCCTGCTGCAACACGGCCAGAGGCAGGCGCAGGCGCTGCAGGGCATCGCTGCCTTGCGGGGTGACGCTGGCCGTTGCGATGTAGTTGGCCACTGCATCAATGTCGGCGGCCCGCCCCGGCGCCGCGTGCGCCATCAGCAGCAGCAGTAGCGCCGTGGTCAGGCCCGGGCCCGTTTTCATACTGCCTCCTTGCGCGCCGGTGGCAGCGGCGAGAGGTAGCCGATCAACAGCATCAACAAGCCCACGCCGATGAACGAGACGATGCGCAGCAGCGCACCGGTGTGCGACAGATCCACCAGCACCAGCTTCAGCACCACCACACTCAGCAACGCCGCGCCAGCCATCCAGCCCACGCGCCACTTACGCTGCGTGGCCATGAACATGGCGGCCAACGCGCACAGGCTCCACAAAATGGTGAAGGCGGTTTGCACGGCACCGGCGTGCCAGGCGCCGTGCAGCCACAGCGGCGTGCCGGCCCAATGGTGCAGGCTGCGCACCACCATGGCGTTGAGCCACACAAGTGCGGCCACCGCGCCCACGGCCAGCGCCACTTTGGGTTGGATGAAGGGCGGGTGCGCGGTGCTGCGCCACAGCCGCCAGGCATACAGCGCCAGCAGCGCATGGCCCAGGTCGATGGGGTTGATGAGTGGCAGGTAAGGCAAGGGCAGCATGGCGCCATCAGCATGCAGGTTAACGGCGATCAGCCACAGCAGGCCCAGGGCCAACAGCGGCCAGGCCAGACCCCATTGCAAGGTGCGCGGGTGCTGCGCGCAGGGCCACCGGCCGGCACGCTGGCGCGCCAGGAACCACAGCATCAGGGCCAGCGGCGCGGCCAGGGCCAGGCTGGGCGTCCAGGCCTGGTGGCGGGTGATGAAAGCACTGGCCAGGGCGTACGCCAGCAGCGCCGCATGCAGCAGCGCCGTGCCATGCCAAAGCCAATGTTCGCCGCGCTGGCTGGCGGGGCCAGCCGTGCCGCCCGCGCCGGCGGGCACGTCAAGCCGGCGCAGCAACCACAGCGCGGCGGCCAGCAGCGCGGCCAGGGTGAGCAAGGCGCCATCGCGGTAATGGGGCCACAAGACGACGTACTCACCCGTGTAGCCAACATGGCGCCAGGCCATCACCGCGCTCAGGCTCAGCAGCACCAGGGCCGCGGCCATGGCGCCGCGCGCGGCCAGGCGCAGCGCCGGCCAGGCCAGGCGCTGCTGGGCCCATTCCAGGCCCAGCGCAATGCCGGCCAGCAGCAAGGCGTTGAGTTCGCCCGGGCCCGGGTGGGCAAAGGGCGCGAAGGCCAGCTCCGTGCTCAGGCCGGCCCAGGCGTGCAGCAGGCCCAGGCCCAAGGCGACGACATGCAGGAACTGCAATAACTGCGGCTTGAACAGGCGCTGCACGCCGCGCAGGGGTTCGCCCGGCGTGGCAGGGGTTGCGGGGGCCGCGGCGTGCAGCAATTGCCGCGCGGTGAACAAGGCCGACGCGGCCAGCAGCAGGGCGCCGGCCAGGTGCGCATTGGCCATGAACAGCGCGCCGCCGGCGCGACCGGCCTGGCCCCAGAACTGCACCGCAGCCATCAGTTGCAGCGCCAGCCCCAGGCCGAGTGCCACGGCGCGGCGTTGGCGCAAGGCCACCCAGGCCACGCCGGCGCCTTGCAGGCCCCAAGCCGCGGCGGTCCAGCGTTCATCCAGCGCCAAGGGCGCCACCAGGGCCAGGAAGACCACGCCCAGGGCCAGCATGCCTTCGGTGAGCAGCCGCATGCGTTCACCCAGGCGCTGCCACAGCCAGCGCGCCAACAGCAAGTACACGCCGGCCAGCACGGCCGCGCTGATCGCCACGCCGTATTCGAGGTGGCGCACCATGGCCGCCTGCATGCCGAAAGCGGCGATGGGCACGCCGAACAACAGGCTGCCGTCGACGATGGGCAGCTTTGCCGCAGCGGCCGCCTGCGGTGTTGCGGCCACCGGTGTTGCGGCCACAAGTGTCGCGGCCAGTTGCCGGCTGTACTGAACAGTTATAAAGAGATACAGCAGCAGGTGAGCGATGAGGAAAGGCTCGGTGCTGGCCAGCAACCCGGGCTGCCAGTTGCGCAGGCCCCAGGCCAGGCCGATGCCGAACGTGAACCCAAAGCCCACCGTGTTCAGCAGCTTCCAGGCGCGCTGATGGGCCAGCCAGGCAATGGCCAGGTTGAGCACGCCGTAGTAGCTGAACAGCATCACATGGCTGCCCTGGCCGGTGGAGGTGAGCACCGGCGCCAGGAACGCGCCGGCAAAGGCCACCACGGCCAGCACCATGGCGTCTTGGCCCAGCGCCAGCACCGCCGTCAAGGCCGACAGCGCCACCAGCAACGCGAAGGCCAGGCCAGGCGGCAGCAGGCCATAAAGGCGCAGCGCCGCGAACAACACCAGGTAGATGACGCCGATGCCGCCGCCTTGCAGGGTGAGCGCGTAGTCGCGCCGCGCGTGGCGCAGCCGCCAGCCCAGGCCCACCGCCACCATGCCACCCAGCACCACGGCGGCCAGGCGCAGCTCGATGGGCAGCAGGGCATGGTCGGCGGCATAACGAACGAGAAAAGCCACGCCCACGAACAGGATCAACACCGCCAGGCGAACGATGGTGTTGCCGCCCAGCACCCAGGCCTTGAGCGTGGCGCCGAGTGAACTGGTGGTGGCGGGGCTGGTGTCTTCGCTGCGCGGCAAAGAGGCCGCCAGGCGCGAGGGCGGTGCTGCGTTGAGATCGGTTTCGCGCCCGGTTCGAGCGGCGACAAAGTCTTCAGGCGCGGGCGCGGCCATCGCGGCGGCCAGGGCTGCCGGCTCGGTGTCAGGCTGGGCCTCCACGCTCTCTATGCTGACGGGTGCAGGCGTCTCAGGCGTTGCCGCCGCCGCCGGCGTGGCCGCTGCAGCGCCGGCCTGCGCCTGGCGCCAGCGCGCTTCAAGCTGATCGAGCCGCGCTTGTTGGCGCTGCCAGGCCCAGGCGCCCAGCGTGACGGCCAGGGCCAGCGCCACGGTGGGCGACAGCGCCTGCGCCGCCACCAGGCTGCCCACGAACAACGCGGCCAACAGCATCCAACTCATAAGCACCCCCATACCTGTCGCTTCGCGCCAGGCCCCCCGAGGGAGTCAAGCAAAGTGGCAGAGCCACATTTCCTTGAGA
>JAYUPO010000035.1:0-15263 GCA_043760085.1 Burkholderiales bacterium | reverse complement strand
GGGCCCGTTGCCGCCGGCCAGCAGCGCCCAGGCGCCCGGCCCGGGCACGGCCGAGACGCCAAGCAAGGCCGCACCAGGCGCCGCGGCCTCGCCCACGCCCACGAACACACCGACCAAGGCCACCGCAGGCAACGCCGCAGCGCGCTTCAGCGTGCCGCTCCCGCCCTTGAGCGAAGTGCGCTTTCGCACCAGCCGCGCCCAGGTGGTGTTCAGCATCCAGGCCATTCGCCTGGAGCCGCAGGGTGATGGCAAACATGAGCTGGCCTTCCTGGTGCGCATGCTCAACAACGGGCCCATGGACGAAGCCTTCAGCAGCGATCAGTTCCGCCTGGTCGTGGCGGGCCAGCCCATCGCGCCGAAGGACTTTCTCAACGAGATCACCAACGCCGTGCAGGCCAAGCACGCCACGTTGCGCTTTGATGCGCCGGCTGGCCTGAAAGCCGCCGAGCTGGAAGTGCGCGTCAACACCGAGAGCACGCGCATCCCCATTGCGCTGGAACCGCGCACTGCGCTGCGCAACGACCCGGCGCTGGACGAATTTGGCCGCGCCATGCCGGCGCGGCTGGTGGATGTGGTCAAGGCCTTGCCGGCGGTGTTGCCGGCGGGCCAGCGCCTGGCATTGGGGCCGGTGGGCTATCAGATCGTGGCGGTCAACATCGAGCGCGAAACGGTGGAGAAGGCGTCGTTGACCGTCACCGTGCGCTGCAGCGTGCCTCTGGGCGGCGTGGCGGTGAACTTCTGGTCTGACACGCTGCGCTTGTGGCTGGACGGCCTGCCGCATGCGCCGGTGAACTTTGTCAACGAGGCGGTGAGCGCCGGTGACAGCAAGGAAGCGCGCTTTGTGTTCGAGCTCAGCGCCATGCCCGGCAGCATGGAGCTGAGCGTGCGCAACAGCAGCGAAAGCAGCAAGTTTGCCTTGCCGTTGGATGCGCTGCCCAGGCGCTGACGACGCATCACTTCAAACGTTAAACAACCTGGCCATGAAAACCCGGTACTACACCGCCATCAGCCTGGATGGCTTCATCGCCACCGCAGACGATTCGCTGGAGTGGCTGTTTCGGCACGGGCTTCGCCGAGAGCTGTGCTACAGCGTGCCGCGCCCCACAATGCCCGCCACCCCACACTGACCGCAAAGGTTTCAACATGCTGAAGTTCTATTACTCGCTCGCCCCCAACCCCATGAAAGTGGCGTTGTTTCTGGAAGAGGCCGGCCTGCCCTTTGAGGCCATCGCGGTGGACACGCGCAAGGGCGAGCAACATGCCGCCTCATTCACCGCGCTGAACCCGAATGCCAAGGTGCCGGTGATCGTGGACGGCGATGCCACCGTGTTCGACAGCAGCGCCATCTTGCTGTACTTGGCAGAGAAGACCGGCCAGTTCCTGCCCGCCGCGGCTGACCGCGGCGCCATGCTGAGCTGGTTGATGTTCACCGCATCGGGCATCGGCCCCTTCACCGGGCAGAGCGTCCACTTCAAGCATTACGCGCCCGAGCCCAACCCCTACGCCGCGAACCGCTACGACTTCGAAGCCTGGCGGCACTGGAACATTCTCAATGCCCACCTGGCCGGCAAGTCGTGGATGGTGAGCGAGCGCTACACACTGCTGGACATGGCCGTATGGGGCTGGGCCCGCGCCGTGCCCTTTGCCCTGGGCGCCGAAGCCTGGGCAGAACTGCCTCATGTGAAACGTTTATTCGATGCCGTGAATGAACGGCCGGCTGCGCTGCGGGTGGCGGCGCTGAAAGACCGGCATGCCTTCAAGACCGAGATGGATGACGTGGCGCGGCGCGCGATGTTTCCGCAGAACGAGCGCTTGAAAGGCTGACGACGGCGGCCTGTTTCGGCCTGCGTCGTTGCGGCTGGGGGCCTCATGTCCGGCGGCCCAACCTGCGCGCGCAGCATCGGCATGCCGCAGCGTGGTGCCGTCGGCCGTTGCTGCATGATGCCGCCCGCACTGCTCCACCGCACCATTGCAACCCACACATTGCAACCCACGCCGCCACGAAAGCACCAAATGCCCACCACTCATTCAACCCTCCGCGCCGGGCTGGTCGCCTGCATCACCGTGTCAGCGCTGGCTGGCGCGATCACTGATGCCCAGGCTCAGCCCCAAGCCCAGACCCAGACCCAGGCCCCCGTTCGCGTAGGCTCCAAGATCGACACCGAAGGCTCGCTGCTGGGCAACCTGATCGTGCAGGTGCTTGAAGCCGGCGGCGTGAAAACCGAGAACCGGCTGCAACTCGGCTCCACCAAGATCGTGCGCGCGGCGCTGAGCGCGGGCGAGATCGACATCTACCCCGAATACACCGGCAACGGCGCCTTCTTCTTTGGCGACGAAAAGCACCCGGCCTGGAAAAGCTTGAGAGCGGGCCACGAGCGCGTGAAGGCGCTGGATCAGGAAAAGAACAAACTCATCTGGCTGGCCCCGGCACCGGCCAACAACACCTGGGCGATTGCCATTCGGCAAGACCTGGCGAGCAGCCACAAGCTCAAGTCAATGGTTGACTTTGGCCGCTGGGTGGCGGCCGGCGGCAAGGTCAAGCTGGCGGCATCGGCCGAATTCGTTGAGCGCAGTGATGCCCTGCCGGCGTTTCAAAGCGCCTATGGCTTCAAGCTGGCGCAAGACCAGTTGCTGCTGCTGGCCGGCGGCGACACCGCGGTCACCATCAAGGCCGCGGCACAGCAAACGTCGGGCGTGAACGCGGCCATGGCCTATGGCACCGATGGGCCCGTGGCCGCGCTGGGCCTGGTGATTCTGGACGACACGCTGGGCGTGCAGCCGGTGTATGCGCCCGCCCCCGTGGTGCGCGCCGAAGTCTTGGCACGCCTGCCGCAGTTGACCAGCTTGCTGGCCCCGGTGTTTGCCTCGCTCGACGCACCCACCTTGCAGCGCCTGAATGCGCAGATTGCGCTGGAAGGGCGTGATGCGAAACAGGTGGCCAGCAGCTACCTCAAGGCCAAGGGTTTCATCAAGTGACGCCGGCGCAGCGAGCCGGCTCACGCAGCGTGGGTGGGGTTCGCAACCGCGTGCTGGCGGCGCTGGTGCTGGGGGGCATCGCTGCGGCATTCGGGCTGGCATTCTTGAGCGTGGCGCCGAACCGGCTGCTATCGGGCACCGGGCTGCCGTTGGCCGAGGTCATCACCGGCATCCGCAATGCGGATTGGGCCTGGCTGGTTGTGCCGGCGTTTGTCCTGTGCATGGCCGTGTTTTTACCCTCTACCCAGCCCACACACGCTTTGGTGGTGCTGGCTGCCACCGCGCTGCTCGCCGGCCTGGCTGCCCTGGCCGGTGCTGCCGCGGCGGCACGTGCGGGGGCCAGCACCAGCCTGGCGCGCACCGCGCTGGGCGCGGGCTTTTGGGTCTTGATGCTGCTGCTGTGGCTGGCCGTGGCAGATGCCTTGCAGCGTGCGCGCCTGCACGCCGCAGCGCGAGCGCTGGCCCATGTGGCCGCGCTGTTGCCGCTGGCCGCGTTGCTGGCGCTGGGGCAGCTTGCTGAGTTGTCGTTGCTGAAGGAATATGCCAACCGGCAAGACGTGTTTGCGCAGGCCTGGCAGCGCCACGCGCAACTGGTGGGCAGCGCGCTGGCCGCGGCGTTGTTGCTTGGGGTGCCGCTGGGGCTGGCGGCGGCGCGGCACGAGCGTTTTGCGCGGCCGGTGTTCGCGCTGTTGAACCTCGTCCAGACCATCCCCTCGATGGCGCTGTTTGCGTTGTTGATTGCGCCACTGGCCTGGCTGGCAGCGCAGTGGCCAGGCATGGGCTTGAGCGGCGTTGGCCTGCTGCCGGGCGTGATTGCGCTGCTGCTCTATGCCCTGTTGCCCATCGTGCACGGTGTGGCCGCGGGCTTGCGGCAACTGGACCCGGCCGTGCTGCAAGCCGCCACCGGCATGGGCTTGAGCCGGCGCCAGGTGTTCTGGAACGTTGCATGCCCGCTGGCGCTGCCGGTGTGGTGGGCGGCCTTGCGCCTGACCACCGTGCAGCTCATTGGCCTGGCCGTGGTGGCGGCGCTGATCGGCGCCGGCGGCTTCGGTGCGCTGGTGTTCCAGGGCTTGCTCAGTGGCGCGCTCGACCTGGTGCTGCTGGGCGTGCTGCCCGTGGTGGCGCTGGCCATCGGCGTGGACGCCGCGCTTGCGTTGCTGGGGCCGCGCTCGTGATTGAACTGAAAAACGTTAACAAGTCGTTTGGTGCCACACCGGCGCTGGTGGATGTGTCGCTGCGCATCGAGCGCGGTGAATGCGTGGTGCTGATCGGCGCTTCGGGCTCGGGCAAGTCCACGCTGCTCAAGCTGATGAACCGTCTGCTCGAACCTGACAGCGGCGCTTTGGCGTTCATGGGCCAAGACCTGCGCAGCATGCAGCCCGAGGCCTTGCGCCGCCGCATGGGCTATGTGATTCAGTCGATCGGCCTGTTCCCACACTGGAACGTGGCGCGCAACATCGCCACCGTGCCCACGCTGCTGGGCTGGCCACCTGCGCGCATCAGCCGGCGCGTGGACGAGTTGCTTGAATTGCTGGGGCTGCCGGCGCCACGGTATCGACTGCGCTTTCCACACGAGTTGTCAGGCGGCCAGCAGCAGCGCGTGGGCGTGGCGCGTGCGCTGGCTGCCGACCCTGAAGTGCTGTTGATGGACGAGCCCTTTGCCGCGCTCGATGCGGTGAACCGCGCGGCCTTGCAGCAGGCCTTGCTGCGCATTCACCAGGCCACGGGCAAGACCATCGTCTTCGTTACGCACGACATCGACGAAGCGCTGCGCCTGGCCAGCCGCATCATGCTGCTGGATCATGGCCGCATCGTGCAGGTGGGCACGCCGGCGCAGTTGCTGGAACAGCCCGTTAACGATTGGGTGCGCGCGTTTCTGGGCGGCAACGAAGCCGGTCTGCGCCGCCTGGGCCTGCACCGCGTGGCGGATGTCATGCGTGCAAGGGAACGCGAGAGCGCGAGCAAGAGCGCGAACGAACAGGCTGATCGTGAAACCGCGATGGGCCCGCTCCTGCTGGCCACGCTCACGCTGCGCGAGGCGCTGTTGCTGTTCCTGGCCCACCGCTGCGCGCAAGGGCCGGTGGTGGATGCGCAGGGCCGCGTCATCGGCGTGCTGCACCTGGCTGATTTGACCAGGCCTGTGTTGCCCAGGCCTGTGTTGCCCCAGCCTGTGCCGCCCAGGCCCGCGCCGTGAAGGCCGTGCTGCGCGACCCGTTGCCCTGGGCCGCGGCTGCGCTGCTCGCGCTGTGCCTGGGCATGGGCCGCTTGAAGCCGCTGTTTGCCGCCGCGTTCCCGCAGCTTGAGCGCCCGCTGTACGAGCAGGACAGCTTCTTCGCTTTGTTGTTGGCGCATGTGCAACTCGTGGCGCTTTCAAGTGCGGCGTCGCTGCTGGTTGGCCTGGCCGCGGCCATCTTCGTCACGCGCGCGGCGGGGCGCGAGTTTCGCGGCCTGGTGGACACGCTGGTGGCCGCCGGCCAGGCCGTGCCGCCCGTGGCGGTGCTGGCGCTGGCGGTGCCGGTGATCGGCTTTGGCCAGGCCCCCGCCCTGGTGGCGCTGGCGTTGTACGGCCTGCTGCCCATCGTGCGCGGCACCATCGCCGGCATCGAGGCCGTGCCCGGCGCCGCGCGCCAGGCGGCCCTGGGGCTGGGCTTCAGCGCGGCGGCCATGTTGTGGCGCGTGGAGCTGCCATTGGCCAGCACAGCGCTGCTGGCGGGTGTGCGCACCTCGGTGGGCATCAACATCGGCACCGCGGCCATCGCCTCCACGGTGGGCGCAAAAACACTCGGCTCGCCCATCATCGTGGGCCTGAGTGGCGACAACACCGCCTATGTGCTGCAAGGTGCGGCTGTGCTCGGCCTGCTGGCCTGGGTGGTGGACATGCTGTTCGCGCGGCTGGCACAGCGCTGGCCACAAAGAGGTTGAAGCATGGCCCACAAAGTTCAGTCTTTCGTTGTTTTCCGTGGCGGACGTTGATAATTTCTTCAGGTCATCAGCCCAGCCAGACTCTTTCACGAGGACAACCCATGCGCATCGGCGTTCCCAAGGAAGTCAAGAACAACGAATTCCGCGTCGGCCTCACGCCGGCCAGCGTGCGCGAGTTTCATGCCCATGGCCATGAGCTGATGGTGCAAAGCGGCGCCGGTGCAGCCATCGGTTTGCCCGACGCGCTGTACCAGCAGGCCGGGGCGCAGATCGCACCCGACGCCGCGGCGGTGTTTGCCTGGGCGCAGATGATCGTCAAGGTCAAGGAGCCGCAGCCCGACGAATGCCTGATGCTGCGCGAAGGGCAGATCCTCTTCACCTACCTGCACCTGGCGCCCGACCCCGGGCAAACGGCAGCGCTGGTGCGCTCGGGCGCGGTGTGCATCGCCTATGAAACGGTGACCGGCCCTGGCGGCGGTTTGCCGCTGCTGGCGCCGATGAGCGAAGTGGCCGGCCGCATGGCCATTCAGGCCGGCGCGGCGCACCTGGAGAAGTCCAAAGGCGGCATGGGTCTGTTGCTGGGGGGTGTGCCTGGCGTGGCACCGGCGCAGGTGCTGATTCTGGGCGCGGGTGTGGTGGGCACCAACGCGCTGCAAATGGCGGTGGGCCTGGGCGCGCGCGTGACGGTGCTTGACCGCAGTATCGACCGGCTGCGCCTGCTCGACCTGAGTTTTGGCAACCGCATTGCCACGCTGTTTTCGACCACGCACGCCATTGAAGAGCACATCCTGCACGCCGACCTGCTGATCGGCGGCGTGCTCATTCCCGGCGCGGCCGCGCCGAAACTGGTGACCCGCGCCATGGTGAGCCGCATGAAGCCCGGCGCGGTGATCGTCGACGTGGCCATCGACCAAGGCGGCTGCTGCGAAACGGCGCACGCCACCACCCATGCCGACCCCACTTACGTGGTCGACGGCGTGGTGCACTACTGCGTGGCCAACATGCCCGGTGCGGTGCCGCGCACCTCGACCTTTGCGCTGAACAACGCCACCCTGGCGCATGGGATCGCCATCGCCAACAAGGGCTGGCAACGCGCTGCCGCTGACGACCCTCACTTGCGCGCCGGCCTGAACGTGGTGCTGGGCCATGTGACGTGCGAGGCCGTGGCGCGCGAACTGAAATTACCCTTCACCGATGCGGCGCTGCTGCTGTCCTGAGGCAGGCCAGTCCCGCCCAGGCGCCACGCGCGGCTCGTGGCACAGCGTGCTCCCATTGCCCTGACCGAGTTGCCGGGTGTGCCCGCCCCCGTGGAAGCGCGCAGTGGCAAGCCGGTGCAAACCTCCTACGATGACCACACATCACGAGGAACCCGCATGCAGCACAGCACCGAGCGTTTCCTGACCACCCACACCGGCAGCCTGCCGCGGCCAGACGATCTGATCCGCATGATGTACGCCAAGGAAGAAGGTGTGCCGGTGGAAGCGGCAGCGCTTGAGCAGCGTGTGGCCAGCGCGGTGGCAGAGGTGGTGCGCAAGCAGGCGCAGGCCGGCATTGACATCATCAACGACGGCGAGATGAGCAAGCCCAGCTACGCCACCTACATCAAAGACCGACTCAGCGGCTTTGGCGGCGCCGACAACAGCTTCGTCTACCAAGACCTGGTTGGCTTTCCGGGCCTGGCCAAGCGCGTGTTCGGCGACCCGGGCCGTTCGCGCCGCAAGACACCCACCTGCAACGCCGCCATCCAGGTGCGCGACGCGCAGGCGGCACTCACAGACACGGCGCACCTGCAGGCCGCGCTGGCGCAGGTGACATCGAGCGAAGGCTTTCTTTCCGCGGCCTCGCCGGGCGTGGTGTCACTGTTCTTTCGCAACGAGCACTACCCCAGCGAAGAGGCTTACCTTTACGCCATTGCTGATGCGATGCGCGTGGAATACGAAGCCATTGCCGCGGCCGGCTTTGTGCTGCAGATCGACTGCCCCGATCTGGGCATGGGCCGCCACATTCAGCATGCTGATCTGAGCCTGGCCGAATGGCGCAAAAAGGCGCAGCTCCATGTTGAAGTGTTGAACCACGCGCTGTCGAACATCGCGCCCGACAGGCTGCGCATGCACCTGTGCTGGGGCAACTATGAAGGTCCGCACCATTGCGATGTGCCGCTGGCTGATGTGATCGACATCGTCTTCAAGGCCCGGCCCACAGCCATCGCGCTGGAAGCCGCCAACCCACGCCATGCGCATGAGTGGGCCTTGTTCGAAACCGTGAAGCTGCCCGCAGGCAAGCTGCTGATTCCGGGCGTGATCGAATCGAAATCGAACTTCATCGAGCACCCTGAACTCATCGCCCAGCGCATCGGCCATTACGCGCGGCTGGTGGGCCGTGAAAACGTCATGGCCGGCAGCGATTGCGGCTTCGGCACCTGGGTCGGCCAGGCCGCGGTGGACCCCGACGTGGTGTGGGCCAAGATGGCCGCCATGGCCGAAGGCGCGCGCCTGGCCACACGCACGTTCTGGGGCCGCTGAACAGCCCGGCCACTGCATTGACCCGTTCTCTGAGCGCACCCCGCGTAGCACCATTCATTCACGACCAAGGAGACTTGACATGGACCTCGGACTCAAGGGCAAACGTGCCGTCATCACCGGTGGCAGCAAGGGCATTGGCCGCGCGGTGGCGCAGGGCTTCGCGGCCGAAGGAGCGAACGTCTCGATCTGTGCGCGCAACGCCGACGAGGTGGGCGCCGCGGTCTCGGCCCTGAAAGCCCAGGGCGTCAGCGCCTTCGGCCAGGCGCTTGACGTGGCCGACGCCGCCGCGCTGCAAGGCTGGATCGCGCGCAGCGCCACAGAACTGCGCGGCATCGATGTGCTGATCTGTAACGTTAGCGCGCTGGCGGTGGGCGACTCGGCCGAGACCTGGGACAAGAGTTTTCGCGTCGACATGATGCACACGGTGAATGCCGTGGCCGCGGCCGTGCCGTTCCTTGAAAAATCAAGTTGCGCGTCCATCGTGTTGATCTCCAGCGTGTCGGGCTTCGAGGTCGATTTCGCCGCTGGTTCCTACGGCGCGATGAAAGCCGCGTTGATCCACTACGCCAAGGGCCTGAGCCGCCAACTGGTGGCCAAAGGCATTCGCGTGAACTGCGTGTCGCCGGGCAACACCTACTTCGATGGTGGCATCTGGCAGACCATCGAAAAGAACATGCCCGATCTCTATGACTCCACGCTCAAGGTCAACCCCACGGGCAAGTTCGGTACGGCGCAAGAGGTGGCCGCCGGCGTGGTGTTCCTGGCCAGCCCCATGGCCGGCCGCATTTCGGGCACCAACCTGGTGATCGACGGCGCGTTGACCGTGGCGGTGTAGAGGAGTTCATCGTGAGCGCACACGACCATCACACCATCCACCGCCACCACATTCACCACGGTTGGAACAACGCCTTCCCGCCTCGGGTCACGGTGGCGCCTGGTGAGAGCGTTCATTTCGAGACGCTTGACGCCTCATCGGGCCAGCTCTCGCGCACCTCCACTGCAGTGGATCTGGCCAAGCTTGACCTGGCGCGCGTGAACCCGGTAACGGGGCCGGTCTTCATCGACGGCGCCAAACCGGGCGATGCCTTGAAGGTCACCGTGCTGTCGTTCCGCCCTTCCGGCTGGGGCTGGACGGGCAACATCCCCGGTTTCGGCTTGCTGACTGATCAGTTCCCTGATGCCAAGCTGCACCACTGGCTCTATGACGCCAGCCTGGCCCCGGCCATGTACGGGCCAGGCGGGCGCGTGCCGCTCAAGCCGATGTGCGGCACCATCGGTGTGGCACCGGCGCAAGCCGGCCTGCACAGCATCATTCCGCCGCGCAACGTGGGCGGCAACATGGACGTGCGCGACATTGCCGAAGGCACCGAGCTGTACTTGCCGGTGGAAGTGGACGGTGCGATCTTTTCAGTCGGCGACACGCACGCCGCACAGGGCGACGGCGAGGTCTGCGGCACCGCCATTGAAAGCGCGTTCGATGTGAGCCTGAAGTTCGAATTGATCAAAGGCGCCAACCTGCGCGGGCCGCGCTACGTGACCCCCGGCCCGGTGAGCCGCCATCTCGACGCGAAGGGCTACGAGGTCACCACCGGCATCGGGCCTGACTTGATGAGCGGCGCACGCATGGCGGTGTCGGAAATGGTTGAACTCTTGAGCAAGCGCTACGGCTATTCGCCGATTGACGCCTACATGCTGTGCAGCGTGTGCGCTGACTTGCGCATCAGCTCGATCGTTGACGTGCCGAACTGGGTGGTGTCGTTCTACTTTCCGCGGGTGGTGCTCGAGTAGGCACTCGTTCAAGCCGCCAAGGCCGCGCGCACGCTGCGCAGGAACGCCGACTCCACGGCGCCCGCCGTCTTGCTGCTGCGCGCCAGCACGCGGCCTTCGGCATCGAGCAGCACGAGCACGCCGGTGTGGTTGATCTCGCCATCAGTCAGTGGCCGATAGCGCACGCCCAGCACCCCGGCAATGGCGCGCAGGTCAGCCGCGCGCGGTTGCGCCAGCGTCCAGCGTGTGAGGTCGAGCTGGCGCTTGTCGGCGGTGGCCTTGAGCGCGGCGGGGTCGTCGCGCTTGGGGTCGAGCGAAATCATCAGCACGCCGAGCTGCGCGCGCTCCTCGGGCGTGAGCTGGCTGTCGAGGTGCTGCACGGTGTCGATGATGGTGGGGCAGATGAACGAGCATGAGGTGTAGAACATCACCACCACCTGCGCGCGGCCGCGTTTGCTGGCCAGGGTGAAGGCCTTGCCGGACTGGTCTTTCAGCGGCGCGGCCAACTGGTAGATTGAATCGCGCGGCAAGGCAGTGGCTGGGGTGGCGTGCAACGCAACGAATGGCGCCAGGCCGGCCACAAACACCACGGCAGCGATGATGGAACGCATCTCGAATCCCTTTCAGCGGGCGCAGCGAAAGCCCATGTTGGCCGTGGCGTCCGCGCCTTCCAGAGACGACAGCATCGCCACGCGCATCAACACCGCATAGTTTTCTCTATCGTTAATGGATAGCGCACCGGCGCCACAGAATTTGAGCCGATCGGGGTCGCCCTGGTCGCGGTTGTCGGCTGAAACCAGCAGCGCGGAAAAGTCATCCGTCCATTCCCACACCAGGCCATGCAGGTCGCGCACGCCATAGACATTGGGCCGGCGCTGGCCCACCGCGGCCAGGGCTTGGCGCGAAGGCACCGCATACCAGGCCAGGATGCGTTCGCGCCAGGCTGGGCTGGCCCGCGCGTCGGTGTGGGTGTCGTCGGCCGCGGCGGCGTATTCCCACTGCGACCAGCTTGGCAGCCGCGCGCCTTGCGCCTGGCAATACGCATTGGCGGCAAACCAGCTCACCCATACCACCGGCTGTTGCGGCAAGGCTTGCGGGCCGAGCTGCAAGGGCCCGGCCCAGTGCGAAAGGTAGCGCGCTTCAGCAAACACACTGGCAACAGTGCCACGCCGCCACTGCGGGTGGGCGCGAACGAAGGCCAGGAAGTCGGCGTTGGTGACGGGCCGATCCATGAGCTTGAACGCCGCCACGCGCACCCGTGCGCCGCTGTCGTCGTACTTCAGCACCGAACTGAACTCGCCGGCGGGCAAGGCCACATAACGGCCGTTTGCGTGCGACACATTTGGGCCACCGGCCAGGGCAAACGCCCCGGCCAGCATGGCCACAGCGCAAACGCCGCGAACGCCGCGAACCCGCATCAATGCCCCGAGCCGGCTGCCGCGGGTTTGGCCTTGCGCCGTTCGGCCACCTCGGCCGCGCTGAACTTGCCGCCGGCGTTGCCCCAACTGCCGGCCACGTAGGTCAGGATGTTGGCCACTTCATCATCGGTCAACTGGCTCAACGGCGGCATCACCGAGTTGTAGTCCTGGCCGTTGACCTTCACCGGGCCACTCATGCCGTGCAGCACCACGTCGATGGCGCGCTTCGGGTTGGCCGCCAACCAGTCAGACTTGGCCAGGGGCGGGAACACACCGGGCAAGCCCGCACCGGTGGCCTGGTGGCAAGTGGAACAGGTGCCCGCGAACAGCGCCTGGCCGGCTTTCATTTGCTCGGGCACGGTCAAGGCACCGCTCTGTGCCGATTTGGCCGCCGCGGCAACGGCCGCCAGGTTGGGCTGGGCCCGGTCACCCAGGTAGACCTCGTCAACTTCCTTGCCCGAGTAGATGGCCTTGTTCTCCGGCCCATCAACCTTCAAGATGGCCAACGCACCCTTGTTGAAGGCACGAAAGATGGAGTGATCCACCAGCACATAGCTGCCCGGCACTTCGAGCTGAAACTCCATCATCGCCGCACCGCCTGCCGGCACCAACGTGGTCTGCACGTTCTCTTGAAAACGCGAGCCGCCTTCGAACCACACCTTGTCAAAAATCTCGCCGATCACATGAAAGCTCGACACCAGGTTTGGCCCGCCATTGCCCACGTACAGACGCACCGTTTCGCCCACCTTGGCGGTGATCGCCTTGTCGCCCGTGAGCGCGCCTTCGCTGCCGTTGAACAGCACATAAGTGGCGCGTTCATCGATGGCCTTTTGCATGTCAAACGGCTGCAAGCCCTTCTCGCGATATTTGCCAACGGTGTAGAAGTCGCCCTGCATCACGTAGTACTCGCGGTCCACCTTGGGCAGGCCTTGTGGCGGCTCCACCAGGATCAAGCCATACATGCCATTGGCCACGTGCATGCCCACCGGCGCGGTGGCGCAGTGGTACACGTACAGGCCAGCGTTCAAGGCCTTGAAGGTGAACTGTGAGCGGTGGCCCGGCGCCGTGAAGCTCGACGCCGCGCCGCCACCCGGGCCGGTCACGCCGTGCAAGTCGATGTTGTGCGGCATCTTCGAGTCGGGTGCGTTCTTCAGGTGGAACTCCACCGTGTCGCCCTGGCGCACACGAATGAAATTGCCCGGCACGGTGCCGCCGAAGGTCCAGAAGGTGTAGCTCACGCCTTCTGAAATGGGCATGTCCTTTTCGATCACCTCCAGCTCCACGATCACCTTGGCCGGCACCGTGCGGCCCGTTGCGGGCGGCACGTTGGGCGGGCTGGTCAACACCGCTTTCACGGGCTCACCCTGCGGCGGGCCGAGGTCGCCCTTGATGGCGCCACTGGCCGCCGCGGTGGCCAGCGCCGCGGGTGCCGCAGCGGTGGCGGGCGGGTCGGTATTCGGCCGCGTGCATGCGGCCAGGGTGAAGAAGGCAAAAAGCAGCGTCAATGGGCCCGCGCGCATGGCAGCTCTCCTTGGGCACGGCTTGCGTGCTGGTTGTGTGGCAAGGGGTTGTGTCTTGCGGCGCAGCCTAAAGGCGGCGCGCAGGCAGCTGCTTGATGTAGCTCAAGGGCATGGCAGTCGTAGCGCGCAGCGGCGCAGCACGGTCCCGACCTGGGAGGCTGCCGGCACCGTTGCCAGCACGGCTGTCGGCGCGGTTTGCCAAATTTTGCCAAACGCCCTAGCATTTGCCCATGACCACGATGAACATTTCGCTGCCCGAAGCGCTGAAGAGCTTTGTTGACGAGCAAGTCGCCAGCCGGGGCTTCGGCACCAGCAGCGAGTACTTGCGCGAGCTGATTCGCAAGGATCAGACGCGCGTGCTGCTTCGCGGCCTGCTGCTGCAGGGCGGAAATTCCAGGCCGGCGGCGCCGGCAGACGCTGCGTATTTTTCCGCCTTGCGCCAACGCATCAGTCCCGGCCCAAGGCGCGGCGCCAAGCGCATCACCACCCGGTGAGCATCAAGCCCGTCGTCCCGCGCGAACGGGCCAACCTTGATGTTGACGAGGCCATTGCCCACGACCTGAGCGAACGCGCCGAACCCGCCGCATTGGCCTATGTGGCGGCCCTTGAGCAGGCCTACGCGCACATCGGCCAATGGCCCGGCACCGGTTCGCCACGCTACGCCCACGAATTGAATCTGCCCGGTTTGCGCTCCTGGCCACTGACCGGATTTCCCTACCTGGTTTTCTACTTCGAGCAGGCAGAGCACCTTGACGTGTGGCGCGTGCTGCATGGGCAGCGTGACATTCCTGCATGGATGAACGAAGGTTGATCGCGGCGACTGCAGCGGCTTGCTTCCAGCTTCCAGGTGTGCCCGCTTGGCACCAAAGGCCGGCGATGCCATCATGGTTGCGCACCCACCCAACCAGGCCTGGCGTGAACCAGGCCAACCACCAGGAGACAGCCCCATGTGCAAGCTCTGTGATTCAGGCCAGCCGCAAGACCATGCCGCGCAAACCCCGCGCGCCAGCACGCGCTGGAATGCGCGGCGCGGCTTTCTCCAAGCCACCGCCGCTGGCAGCGCCACAGCCGCCGCGGGTGGCCTGGCGCTGTTCAACCCGCCCCTTGCCGCCGCAGGCGAACGCAAGGAGCCCGAACACAGCGGGCGGCACGGCCGCCGCTATGTGATCCGGCGCGGCGCGGTGATGTCGATGGACCCCGCGGTGGGTGACTTCGCCGAAGCCGACGTGTTGGTCGAAGGCAAGAAGATCGTCGCCGTGGGCCGCAACCTGAAGGTCGGCGGCGCGGCCGAGATCGACGCGCGCGGGCGCATCGTCATGCCCGGCTTCATCGACACCCACCACCACCTGTTCGAAACCGCGTTGCGCAGCTACCTGGCCGACGGCCTGTTGTTCGACGGCCTGGATGCGCGCACGACGCAGAACTATTTCCAGAAAATCCTGCTCACCTTCGCGCCGCAATACCGGCCCGAAGACGTTTACATCAGCACCCTGTTCGGCAGCCTGAGCCAGCTCGACGCCGGCGTGACCACGGTGTTCGACATCTCGCAAATCCACCACTCACCCGCGCACAGCGACGCCACCATCAAGGCGCTGCGCGACAGCGAGCAGCGCGCCGTGTTCGGCTACTTCGAAAGCGCCGGCGGCGTGGCCGGCAACCAGTACCCCGGCGACGCCAAGCGCATCAAGCTGCAGCACTTCAGCAGCGGCGACCAATTGCTGTCGATGTTCATGGGCGGCGAGATTTACCTGCCCGGCCACGAACTGGCCTGGAAGACCGGCCGCGACCTCGGCCTGCCGGTGGCGGCGCACATCGTGGGCACCTTTGGCATGCGGCCCACCTTCGATGCGCTGGCCGCCGCGGGCGCGTTCGGGCCCGATAACCTGTTCATCCACATGACCGGCATGTCTGACTTCGCCTGGCAAAAGGCGCGCGATGCCGGCGCCGGTGTGTCGCTCGCGGTGCCCATCGAAATGAACATGCGCCACGGCACACCGCCGATTCAGAAGGCGCTCGACCTGGGCTTCAAGCCGTCACTTTCAAGCGACGTGGAATGCACGCTGACGGCCGACTTCTTCACCCAGATGCGCAGCGCGATGGCCTTGCAGCGAATGTTCCTCAACAGCCGTGGCCTGGGT
>JAYUPO010000034.1:0-5403 GCA_043760085.1 Burkholderiales bacterium | reverse complement strand
GCGGTGGCCAGGCCGGGTTGACCGGCCGCCAGCCGCGCGCGGCCCAGCACATTCAGCGCATGACCCTGCTCAGCCGCTTGGCCACTGGCCGCGGCCAGCGCGGCGGCTTGCTCGGCCAGCGTGGCGGCCATGCTCGCGTCACCCGCGTGCAGTGCCAGGTGAGCGCGCAGGTTGGCCATGGCCGCAGCGTGGTCGCAGGGTTTGGCGCAGTCGCGTTCGGCCAGGCCGGCGAATTGCGCGGCGGCCGCGGTGTCACCTTCGTCCAGCGCCAGCAAGGCGCGCCGCGCGGCGGCCTTGGCGTGCACGGCGGCGCCGAATCGTTCGCGCCCTAGCAACAGCGGCGCCAGCGCCTCGCGCGCCGCGTTGAAGTCCTTCAACTGGCCGTTCACCCAGGCCAGGTTGAGCAAGGCGGTAGCGATCTGGCCATCGTCCTGCACCGCCTGGGCGCTGCGCAATGCCTGCGTGGTCAGCGTGCGGGCCTGCGCCAACTGGCCGCGCTCGACGGCGCGCGCCGCCCCTTGCAGACCGGCCTGGGTGCGTTCATGCGCGGGGCTCGGCGGTGGTGCGGGGGTGCTGCACCCGGCCAAGACCGCCACCGCAACGGCCGCCGCAACGGCCACCGGTAGCCGCTCACGCCAAACGTTAACGCGGCGGGCTGCGCAGGGCCTGGGCATCATGGCTTTCAATCGGCAGCTCGGCGCCTGGCGGTGCGGGCAACAGGGCGCGTGCCGGCCACGAGCCCTTCACGCCTTGCACCAACTCGCGCGCGTCGTCCATCACCGGCGCGGCGCTGCGCAACACGCCGGGTAGCACCTCGGCCGCCGCGCTGCTGATGGCGCGCGTGTCGCGCGCCACCGCGTTCAGGTTTTCCAGCGTCTCGCCGCTGCGTGCCATCAGGCCCGGTAAGCCGGTGTTGAGCACGTTCAGGCTGCTGTTAACTTGGTCGAGGAGGTTCGAAATCTTGGCCACCGATTGCTGGCCCTGGCCGAGCAGGCCCTGGCCCTGGCCCAGCAAGCCCTGCGCCTGCTGCGCAATGCCGTTCAGCTGGCCGCGCGCGGCCGCGGTCAGGGCGTGCATTTCGGCCGCGGCCTTGGCCAATTCGCCCGACGCGGTGGCGGCGTGCTGCAGCACATCCTGCACATCGCCCTGGCGTGCGCGCAATGCGCCGGTGAGCTGCTTGAAGTCGTCCAGGATCGGCAGCAAGCGGCCGCGCAACTCGTCGGCCATTTCGGTCATCGTGCCGCGGCTGTGAAAGCCCAGTTGCGGGTTGGCCGGGTCCAGCGGCTGGATCGCGCTGCCCGGCTTGACTTCAAGCACCGCCGGGCGCAACTGTTCGCGCACCAGCAGCACCTGGGCATCAGCGCGCAGGGCGGCGGCATGCGCGGCCTGGATGCGCAGATCGATGCGCACTTTCTGGTCGGCCTGCAAAGCGATGGCGTGAACCTCGCCGATGCGCACGCCGCTCATGCGCACATGCGTGCCCGGCGCCAGGCTGGCGCCGGAATCGGCCAGCACGTAGATCCGGGTCATGCGCTCGAAGGCACCGTTGCGCCAGGCAATTGCCGCGGCCAGCGCCACGGCCAAGGCGATGCCACCCAGCAACACGGCCCACAGCAGGCGGCGTGACAGCGCCGGGCTGGTGTCAAACGGGGCGGGTGTGTTCACGGGCGGGTTCACAAAAAGCGCATGCCCACGAACAACACCTGGGTCGCCAGCACCACCAGCACGCTGCTCACACCCGCGGCCACGGCGGCCTTGGGTACTGCGGCCAGTGACCATTGCGCGCTCAGGCCATGAAAGCAGGCCACGGCGCCGATGCCCAGGCCAAACAGCGCGCCGCGGGCCAGGCCCAGCGGCACCTGCCACCATTCGCCGGCTTCCAAAAAGGCGTCGGCCTCCTCGCCCAGCGGCGTACCCAGCAACGCCGCCGTGGCCAGCAGCGCCGCGCCGATGGCCACCACCTGGAAGTACGCCACCAGCAGCGCGGTGCTCAAGGCGGTGCCCAGCACGCGCGGCAGCACCACTTCCTCTTCGTGGGCCAGATCCTGGTGCAAGGCGTGGCTGAATTCACCGCGCAAGCGCATCAAGGCCAACTCGGCGGCCATGGCCACGCTGGAGCGCACGATGACCACGCCGGCGGCGATCAGCGGGCCCAACTCCAGCACCCCACCCCAGACCAGGTTCTTCAACACCAGCGGGTTGTCGGGGCCCAGCAAGGCCAGGCCCTGGGTGGGCACCACGGCGCCGAACAGCACGGCCACCAGCGCCACCACCGGCAGCGACTGCACGCCGGTGAGCTGCACCTGGCGCGCCAGCGCGGCGCGCACGCCGGCGGCACGGTAGCCGCGCCAATGCGTCAGCGCATGCACCAGCATCGCGGTGTAGCCCAGTGCCAGGCGGGTGGTGCCTTCAATCATGCGGGGCATTGTGGTTCAAAGCCCCGCGCGGCTCACTCCCACACAGCGCACTTGTGCGTCACCAAAACTGCCACTGCCCGCTGTGCACCACCCAGATGCCCAGCGCGCCGTTGGTCACGCCGTGGGCGATGACCGCCAGCCACAGCTTGCCGCTGCGCCGGTACAGCCAGGCATAGGCCAGCCCGGCCACGATGGCGGCCAGCCACAGGGTGTGCGCCAGCACGAAGATGAAGGTGGACAGCGCGATGGCCTTGAGCCCCACGCGCTGCGGGTCCACGGCTTCGAAAGTGGGGTGCTCGATCCAGCGCATCAGGAACGAGCGCCAGAACAGTTCTTCCATCACCGGCACCAGCAGCGCCGCGCCGAGCCAACGCACCGCGATCAGCGGCCAGTCCAGGCCACCCTGGGCGTTCACGGGCTTGAAAGCGGCGGCCGGTTCGCCCAGCGTCATCCACTTCGCATCGAGCTGGATCCACAGCGCAAACACCACCAGGCCCACCACCACGGCGAGCACGGCCTCGGCCAGGGTGGGCAGGTTCTGGCGCGCCAGTTCGCCGTACTCGCGGGCGAAGGCCAGCAGCAGCCCACCCACGATGAGCACGGTGGCGCCATAGACCCAGCGCGCATCGAACCCCCACGAGCCATCGGCCGGCACCAGGCCACGCAACACGAGCAGACACATGAACACCGCAAACGGCACGATGCGGATCAGGGCTTGGCGGCTGAAAGGCAGGGTCATGGTGGGCGAGGGCAAGTTGGCGCGCTCGCCAGTATCGCCGCATCAGGTCAAAGGTTAATCCGCCGGCGCGGCGTCAAACCCGGTGTTGTTCGAGCAGCTGGCTTGCGCCTTCGTGCTGTGCCAGGGCGGCGCACAACCAGGGCAGCGCGTCATGCAGCCGCTCGTAAAGCGTGTGCGGCGGGTTGAAGACGAACACGCCGCTGCCCATCAGGCCAAAGCCCTGCGCGTCGACCTTTTGCACGGCCAGCGACGCATGCAGCCAGCCCTTGGGGGCGATGGCCTTCAGGCGTTGCGCCAGGCGCGCCGACTGCGGCTTGTGCACCTTGGGGTACCAGACCATGAAGGTGCCCTGGGCAAAGCGCTTCAGGCCTTCACTGGCGGCCAGCACCACGGCGCCGTAATCGGCCACGCCTTCATAGGCCGGGTCGATCAACACCAGGCCGCGCCGGCTGGGCGGTGGCAACTGGCCCTTCAGCCCGGCAAAGCCGTCGGCCTGGAAGACCTGGGTGTTGCGAGCATGGCCAAATTCGCCTTGTAGCAAGCGGTGGTCGGTGGGGTGGAGTTCGAACAGGCGCAAGTCGTCTTGCGCACGCATCAGGTGGCGCGCCAGGGCCGGCGAGCCTGGGTAGTGGCGCAAGACGCCATCGGGGTTGAAGCTGCGCACCGCGGCCAGGTAGGCGGCCACCGCGGGCGGCGCATCGGCGCGCTGCCAGATCGCGCGCACGCCCTGGCGGTGTTCGCCCTTTTTGCGTGCGGCCACGCTGCTGAGCGAATAACTGCCGGCGCCGGCGTGGCTGTCGACCACGCGGTAGGGCGTTTCCTTTGTATTCAGGTGCGCCAGGCTCTGGATCAGCACGGTGTGCTTGAGCACATCGGCATGGTTGCCGGCATGGAAGGCGTGGCGGTAGGCAAGCATGGTGGGCGCGAGTCTCGCATGGGCGCCGCGCCATCCAGGCGCCGTCCTGCCACGGCCATGCATTCGGGTTCAGCCCGCTGCCTCGCCGTGAAGTGTGACGCAATGTTTCGGGTAATCACGCATTCGCCGAAGTCGCTGCCAACGCAATCGTTGCCACTGCGCCCGTTCACGGCCTGCGGCAGCCGCCGGCCCGGCCCACCAAGAGGGAACCCCGATGGCGACCGACTTCGCATTGCAATCGCAGACCGGAACGATCAGCCATGTGCGGCAACGGCGCGTGATCCGCCGTGAACCGCCCGTGCTGCCCTTCGTTTGGCACGGCCTGTTGCCGGCGCTGGGCCTGCTGGCGCTGGTGCTGTACGCCGTGATGCCCTTTGCGCGCCAGCAGATCGAAGCCCGCGTCAGCCGCGAAACCCGCAACCTGCTCGATGCTCAGGGTTATCAATGGGTGAACCTGGCCGTGTCGGGCCAGCAGGTGCGCCTGAGCGGCACGCCGACCAGTGCCGCCGCGGGCGAGGCCGCTGTGCTGTTGGCGCGCCAGGCGCGCTGCCGCACCTGGGCTGGGCCCAAAACCTGCGCCGTCGAAGTGGTGGCTGACTTCGCCAGCACGCCGCCAGCTCCTGCCGCTGCCGCCGCCGCTGCGCCCACCTCCACCGCTGCGGCCAAGGCCTGCGAAGCCGGCCTGCTGGCCGTGGTGGCGCGCTCCAAGATCGAATTCGCCAGCGCCAGTGCGCGCATTGAACCAGCCAGCGACGGCGTGCTCGACGCCCTGGCCGAAGTGGCGCGCGGCTGCCCGGGCGTAGCCATCCGCATCGAAGGCCACACCGATTCGGTGGGTGCGGCCGAGCGCAACCTGCTGCTCAGTCGCGCTCGCGCCGAGGCCGTGCGCGCCGCGCTGATCGTGCGCGGCGTGGCCAACGAGCGGCTGCGCGCCGAAGGCCTGGGCCAGGCGCAGCCGCGCGGCGACAACGCCACGGCGCAGGGCCGGGCCGAAAACCGGCGCATCGAATTCAAGGCCGTCGCGGGCGGCTGACCCGCGGCATCTGAACTGCCCAACCAAGGAGTGTGGCGCCATGGCTTTCCTGCTTGCGAAGATCCTCGTGCTGTTGCTGTTGGCCGCCCTGCTGGGCGGCTGGCTGGCGCGCTGGTGGCTGCGCCGCCACTACGAAGATGTGACCACCGACTACACGCGCATGGAGACTGAAGCCACGGTGTGGCGGCGCACCCTGGAAGACAAGATCGCGCAACGCATTTCAGGCGACCTGGGCGCGGTGAATGAACACATCGACGCGGTGCGCGACAGCGTGCGCGCCATCGACATCCCGCGACCC
>JAYUPO010000033.1:0-2212 GCA_043760085.1 Burkholderiales bacterium | reverse complement strand
CGGCTGGCAGGCGTAGGCGGCCAGCGCCATCACGCGGCCGCGGCGCTGGCACGGTGGGCGTCGATCGCGCTGGCCACCAGCGCATCGGGCGCGCCGCGCACCACGGCGCGGCCCAGCGCTTCGATCAACACGAAACGCATGTCGCCGCCCTGCGCCTTCTTGTCACCGCGCATCAGTTCGAGGTAGCGCGCAGTGGACAAGGGCGGGGCCTGCACCGGCAACCCGGCGTTTAACAGCAGGGTGCGCAGGCGTTGCACGAAGGCCGGTGGCATGAGCCCCAAGCGCACCGACAGCTCACTGGCCAGCACCATGCCGCAAGCCACTGCCTCGCCGTGCAGCCACTGGCCGTAGCCCAGGCCGGCCTCGATGGCGTGGCCGAAGGTGTGGCCGAAGTTGAGCATGGCGCGCGCGCCGGCTTCGCGCTCGTCTTCACCCACCACCCGGGCCTTGATTTCGCAACTGCGCCGCACGGCATGGGCCAGCGCCGCCGGCTCGCGCGCCAACAGGGCCGGCAGGTTGGATTCGATCCAGCCGAGGAAGGCCGGGTCGGCGATCGGCCCGTACTTGATGACCTCGGCCAGCCCGGCGCTGAGTTCGCGCTGCGGCAAGGTGCTCAGCGTGGCCAGGTCGCAAATCACCCGCAGCGGCTGGTGGAACGCGCCGATCATGTTCTTGCCGGCGGGGTGGTTAATAGCCGTCTTGCCACCGACCGAAGAATCCACCTGGGCCAGCAAGGTGGTGGGCACCTGCACGAAGGGCACGCCACGCATGTAGCTGGCCGCGGCGAAGCCGGTGATGTCGCCCACCACGCCGCCGCCCAATGCAAACAGTGTGGTGTTGCGGTCGCAGCCCTCGGCCAGCAAGCGCTCGAAGATCAGGTTCAGCGTCGGCCAGTCTTTGTGCACTTCGCCATCCGGCAATTCAAGCCTGAGCACGCGGCCGTAATGCGGCGCCAGCGCAGCACGCAAACGCGCGCCATACAGCGGCGCGATGGTGGTGTTGGTGACGATCAGCGCGCAGGCTGCCCGCGGCAGGCCGGCGAACGATGCCGGCGCATCGAGCAGGCCGGCGCCGATGCGGATGTCGTAGCGGCTGGTGCCGGTGTCAACCACCACGGTGTGCTGTTCATGCGGGCCTGGCTTCATGGCCGGCGAGTTTACGGGCGCGACGCAGCCGCCGGCCGCGGGGCATCACACGTCGTTGGGCTTGCCCTGCACCGGCGTCGGTGGCGCCTGGAGGGCTGGCAGCGGCACCAAGCCGGCCAGTTCCAACTGCATCAACACCATGTTCACCAGCGCCGGCACCGAAGGCCGGCCGGTCTCAACGACGAAGTGTGCCACCTGCCGATACAGCGGGTCGCGGTCGCGGAACAGGTCGCGCAGGCGGCGCTGCGGGTCGCCCACTTGCAGCAGCGGGCGATGCGTGTCGCGGCGCAGGCGGCGGAACAATTCTTCGGGCGTGCTGCGCAGGTAGAACACGTGGCACTGGCGGTGCAGCGCCTCGCGGTTGGCGGGCCGCAGGACCGAGCCGCCGCCGGTGGCCAGCACGATGTCGGGCAAAGCCGCCAATTCGCAGATGACCTGTTGTTCAAGGTCGCGAAAAGCCGGTTCGCCCTCGGCTTCGAACCAGGTGCGAATCGGCATGCCGATGCGCTGTTCGATCTCGTGGTCGCTGTCGATCAGGCGCAAGCCCAAGTGCCGCGCCAAATGGCGCCCGACCGTGGACTTGCCACTGCCGGGCATACCGACCAGCGCGATGGTCACGTCATCAGTTGGGGTTGGTGCAAAGCAGCGTGGGGGTGGAATTGCCAGGCAGCGTCACCGGTCTTGATGGGTCCCCGTACCCGACGCCATAGGGGCTGTCATGGAAGGCGGGCCTGCTCTTGATATCGGTCACTTGTGCCGCGATCACTGGCAGCACGCTGCGGTAATTGGCTCGCCCTTCCGTGCCCGCGACACCGGATGCGGCAACCAGGATGTTGAACTCGACCCAGGACGCGACGTTTTGCGGGTAGGTGATCTTCAGAACGACCTGCCCGTTGGCGTTGGTACGAGACGGCCCTTCAAAGCTGATGGACACATCGGCCTTGCGTGGCTCCAGCGCGGGCCGGCCATTGGTGAGATTGAAGCTGCCGTTGGCGTCTTCGGCGTCACCATTGGAATAGACCTCGGCCACGCCATTGCGATTCAGATCTTCGTTCGGGCACACGGTC
>JAYUPO010000032.1:0-5414 GCA_043760085.1 Burkholderiales bacterium | reverse complement strand
CTGGGCATTCCCAAGGTGCTGATCCCGGCCCGCCCGGGCCTGACCAACGCCCTGGGCTGCGTGCTGGCCGATCTGCGGCATGACTTCGTCACCGCCCTCAACGTTTCACTTGACTTGCTGCCCGAAGGCCGCCTGGCCGCGGTGCTGCGGCAGCAGGTTGACAGCGGCCGCGCGCTGATCGAACGCGAGCAGGTCAGCGTGCAGGCCGTGCACGCGCTGCACCGCGCCGACATGCAGTTCCAGGGCCAGAGCCATGTGCTGGCCGTGGCCCTGGACGACCCGCAGCTCAGCGTGGCCGCGCTGCGCACGAAATTCGAGGCCGCCTACTGGCAGCGCTTTGGCGTGGCCCTGCCCGAAATTCGCCCCGTGCTGGTCAACCTGCACACGGCCGTGATCGGCCAGCGCGCGGCCATGCCGCTGGGGCCACTGCTGCCAGCCCTGCCCGGCGCCACGCTGGCCGGTGCGCAACGCGCGCTGCGGCCGGTGTGGTTTGAAGGCGGCTGGCTTGACACGCCCGTGTTCAACCGCGAGATGCTGCCGCGCAATGCCCGCATCGACGGCCCGGCGATCATCGAGCAGTTGGACTGCACCAGTGTGCTCGAACCCGGCAACCAGGCCCGGGTGGACGAGTTGGGCAACCTGATCGTGGCGGTCTGATGGCCTTGAAGCGTTGAACCCACGCTTCAGCGCAGGCGCAGCAGCATGCGCCGCGCCGCGAGGCGGCCGTCGTAGTACGCGGGCACGAGTTGGGTTTCAGTGAAGCCCAGCCGTTGATAGAAGGCCAGGGCCGGCGCGTTGTCGGCGCGCAGTTCAAGCGCGATCAGTTCCATGCCGGCCACCCGGGCTGATTCGACCAGCCAGTGCATCAGGCGCCGGCCGATCTGCCGCCGCTGCTGTGCAGGCTGCACACACAGCAACGACAAGTGCGAGCGCTCGGCGCCGAACTGCATCACGGCAAAGCCCTGCACGGCCGCAGCGTCGTGGGCCACCAGCACCGTGGTCTCGGCGTCAGCGATCAGCGCGGCCATGCGCCGTGGCGTGTAACGCCAGCCCAACCCGGCCTCGATCAATTGGCGCGACATGTCGGCCATCACCGCGGCCTCGGCCAGGTGGGCCGGGCGCAGCGTCGTGGGGCAAGCGTGTTGCACGGTTCAGCTGCTGAAGATGTTTGACCAATGACGTGCCGCGCGTGGCGCGTGGGCATGCAGTGTGCGCTGTCGCACAGACGCTGTGAAGGGTGCTGCATAGCCTGACGCGCAGTGTCGCAGACAAGCTCGGCTACGGCATGCACAAGGCGCGCAACGGGTTGCGGCCTCGTACTGCGGCTGAATGTTGCGGCCGGTCAATGGCAACAACGCGGCCTTGCACTGAAATGTCGTATCCGGGTTGCGCGCACGTCGCGCCTCAGCCCTCGAACCTCACAGGAGAACAGCATGACCCTTCGCACCCCCCTGCTCGCCGCCATCGCGGCCGCGGCCTTGCTTGGTGCCGCCGGCTGCGCGGTCACGCGCGGCCAGGAAACCGTTGGCGCCTACATCGACGACGCCACCATCTCCACTCAGATCAAGGGCCGCTTTGTCGAGAACACGGCCGTTGATGCCGCCAGCATCAAGGTCGAAACCCTCAACGGCACGGTGCTGCTGACCGGGTTCGCCAAGAACGCGGCCGAGAAGACCACCGCCGAGACGATTGCGCGCGGCGTCAACGGCGTAAAGTCGGTGCGTAACGACATCGCCGTGCGGCCATGATTCATCCCTGATCTGTAGCACGGCCGGCGTCCATACACCCGCTCGTGAAGGAAACAACATGAACTCGAACCGGATCGTGGCCCTGGTGCTGATTGCCGTGGGCGTGCTGGCGCTGGCCTACGGTGGCTTCAGCTACAACAAGGAAACCGTCGGCGCCAAGCTCGGGCCGATCGAGCTGAAGGTGACGGAGAGGAAGACCATCAACGTGCCGATGTGGGCCGGCGTCGGCGCCATCGTGGCCGGCGGCTTGCTGCTGGTGCTGGGCGGGCGCAAGAGTTAACCGGGTCGTGCACGCGCGGCGCAGCAACTTCACCACGGCGGCCCGGTGACGGCGCCGCACGAGCCTGAGCCCACGCTGCTGGAACAGCGCAGCCTGGTTGCGCTGCTGGCGGCGGTGTCGCTGGCGCTGGTGTGGATCCTGCTGCCGTTCTACGGCCCGATCCTGTGGGGCGTCGTCATTGCGCTGCTGTTCGCGCCGCTGTTTCGCTGGCTGTTGCCACGCATGAAGCGGCGGCGCACCTGGGCCGCATTGCTCACGCTGCTGGTGGTGCTGTTGGCGGTGATCCTGCCCCTGGCGCTGGTCACCGTGGCGCTGGCGCGCCAGGCCAGTGGTGTGGTGGAGCAATTGCAGTCGGGGCAGATGAATCCCACGCAGTACTTTCGCAGCGTGTTCGACGCACTGCCGGGCTGGGTCACGGCCTGGCTCGACCGCTTCGGCCTGGTCGACTTCAACACCTTGCAGCGGCGGCTGACGGCGGAGCTGGCGCAGGGCAGCCAGTTCATCGCCACGCAGGCGCTGGGCATCGGCCAGAACACGTTCGAATTCATCGTCCATCTGTTCATCACGCTGTACCTGGCGTTCTTCCTGATCCGCGACGGCGACACCCTGGGGCGCGCACTGCACCGCGCGATCCCGCTGGCGCCGGCGCACAAGCGCGAGTTGATCGACAAGTTCACCGTGGTGATCCGCGCCACCGTCAAAGGCAACCTGGCGGTGGCGGCGCTGCAGGGGCTGCTGGGTGGCGTGGCGTTCTGGTTCCTGGGTGTCAACGGCGCGCTGCTGTGGGCGGTGTTGATGGCCTTTCTGTCGCTGCTACCGGCGGTGGGCGCGGCATTGGTGTGGGTGCCGGTGGCCGCGTACTTTTTGCTCACCGGCGCGCTGTGGCAAGGCCTGGCGCTGGTGGCCTGGGGCGTGCTGGTGATCGGGCTGGTCGACAACCTGCTGCGCCCCATGCTGGTGGGCAAGGACACCCGGCTGCCCGACTACGTGGTGTTGACCTCCACGCTGGGCGGCATGGCCGTGTTCGGCATCAACGGCTTCGTGCTCGGCCCGGCCATCGCGGCCATGTTCATCGCCGTGTGGCACATCTACACCGGCACGCGCGAGCAGGGTTGACGCAGGCGCGGGACGGCCTTCAATGCGGCCAGCGCCAGTCGCGCACCTCGGGCAGGTCGTCGCCGTGCAGGGCGATGTAGGCCTTGTGGCGTTCGATGCGCGCGGCATGGCGCGCGCGTGCCGCCGGCATCTCGCCGGCCAGGCGCGCAATGCGGCTGATGGCATCCAGCTCCAGTTGATAACGATCCAGGTTATTCAACACCACCATGTCGAACGGCGTGGTGGTGGTGCCTTCCTCGCGGTAGCCGCGGACGTGGAAGTTGATGTGGTTGCGCCGCCGATAAACCAGCTTGTGGATGATGGCCGGGTAGCCGTGGAAGGCAAAGATCACCGGCGTGTCAGTGCCGAAGAGTTGGTCGAAGTCCTCGTCGCTCAGGCCGTTGGGGTGCTCTGACGGCGGCTGCAAGACCAGCAGGTTGACGACATTGACCACGCGGATGCGAATGTCGGCCACCGCGGCGCGCAGCAGGGTGACGGCGGCCAGCGTTTCCAGCGTGGGCACATCGCCGGCGCAGGCCAGCACCACATCGGGCCGCGCGCCGCCGTCGGTGCTGGCCCATTCCCAGGTGCCCGCGCCCACGGCGCAATGGCGCACGGCGGCATCCATGCCCAGCCACTGCGGCGCCGGCTGCTTGCCGGCAATGATCAGGTTCACATGGTTGCGGCTGCGCAGGCAGTGCTCGGCCACGCAGAGCAGGGTGTTGGCGTCGGGCGGCAGGTAGATGCGAACGACATCGGCCTTCTTGTTGGCCACATGGTCGATGAAGCCGGGGTCTTGATGGGAAAAACCGTTGTGGTCCTGCCGCCAGACGTGCGAGGTGAGCAGGATGTTGAGCGACGCGATCGGCGCGCGCCAGGCGATCTGGTTGCACACCTTGAGCCACTTGGCATGCTGGTTGAACATCGAGCCGATGATGTGGATAAAGGCCTCGTAGCACGAGAACAGGCCGTGCCGCCCGGTGAGCAAATAACCTTCGAGCCAACCTTCGCACAGGTGCTCGCTCAGCACTTCGAGCACGCGGCCGTCGGGCTTCAGGTGGTTGTCGCCGTCCTGCACACCGTCGAGCCAGCGTTTGGCGGTGACCTCGAACACCGCGTCCAGGCGGTTCGAAGCGGTTTCGTCAGGCCCGAAAAGCAGGAAGTTGGCCGCCGCCTGGTTGAGGCTCATCACGTCGCGCAAGAACGTGCCGAGCACGCGCGTGGCCTCGGCGTTCACCGCACCGGGCGCGCGCACTTTGACGGCGTGGTCAGCGCAGCGCGGCAAGGCCAGCGCTCGCAACAAGGTGCCGCCGTTGGCATGCGGGTTGCAACCCATGCGGCGCTGGCCACTCGGCGCCAGGGCGGCCAGTTCTTCGAGCAGGCTGCCGTGTTCGTCGAACAGTTCCTGCGGCCGATAGCTGCGCAACCAGTCTTCGAGTTGCTGCACCTGCGCCGGCGTTTTGAACTCGGCCAGCGGCACCTGGTGCGAACGCCAACTGCCTTCAACCGCCTGGCCGGCCACGAACTTCGGCCCGGTCCAGCCCTTGGGCGTGCGCAGCACGATCATCGGCCAGCGCGCGCGGTTGGGCAGTTGGCCCGGCGGACGGGAACGCGCCTCGAACTGGATGTTTCGGATCTGCGCCAGCGCATCATCCAGCGCGGCGGCCAGCGCCTGGTGCACCCGGGCAGGGTCGTCGCCTTCGACGAAATGTGGCTCGTGGCCGTGGCCGCGCATCAGGTCGCGCAATTCTTCCTGGCTGATGCGTGCCAGCACGGTGGGGTTGGCGATCTTGTAGCCGTTCAGGTGCAGGATCGGCAGCACCGCGCCGTCGCATGCCGGGTTCAGGAACTTGTTTGAATGCCAGCTTGCCGCCAGCGCGCCGGTTTCGGCCTCGCCGTCGCCAATGATGCAGGCCACGGTCAGGCCCGGGTTGTCGAACGCGGCGCCATAGGCATGGGCCAATGAATAGCCGAGTTCGCCGCCTTCGTGAATCGAGCCCGGCACGTCGGCCGAGACATGGCTGGGCACGCCTTGCGGCCACGAGAACTGGCGGCACAGCCGCTGCAAGCCGTGGCGGTTGCGTTCGATCGCCGGGTAGTGCTCGCTGTACGAACCTTCGAGGTAACTGTGTGCCACGATGCCCGGCCCGCCATGGCCGGGGCCGACGATGAGCAGCATGTCCAGCTCGTTGTCCTTGATCAGCCGGTTCAGGTGCACATAAATGAAGTTCAGCCCCGGCGTGGTGCCCCAGTGCCCGAGCAGGCGCGGCTTGATGTGCGCCGCGGCCAGC
>JAYUPO010000031.1:0-5430 GCA_043760085.1 Burkholderiales bacterium | reverse complement strand
GGAGCACCTCCTTGCCAGATGCTCGCACTGGCGAATACGCCCAACTTCGCCTATGGACTTGCACGCGTCACGCCGATCTACAACGGCAAGGCCGCAGTGGGCAAGGTGGAGCGCGAGTTCCTGTTCATCAAGCCCAGCACCTTCGTCGTCTTCGACCGCGTGCAAAGCGCGGGCGCCGGCATGCGCCGCGTCTTCACGCTCAACCTGCCATCGGCGCCGGCCATCAATGGCGACACCCTCAGCCTGGTGAACGGCAGCAACCGGCTGGACGTGACGCGCCTGTCACCCGCCGGGCTGCCCTGGCAGGTGAGCGCCTGGCCGGGCCTGAACGCCGAGGTGCTCAAGGGCGTGCGGGTGGATGTGCCGCACGACGTGGGCGACGCCAGCGCGTTCCTGCATGTGCTGGGCACCAACGGCTCGGTGAGCAGCGCAGCGCGCGATGACGTGGCCGGCAGCATCGGCACGCGCATCAACTTGACTGACGGCCGCAGCGCCGTGGTTCGTTTCAGCAGCGCCGGCACCGGCGGCACGCTGGAGATTCGCTCCAGCGGCGGCGCGGTGCTGTCGTCGGGCGCGTTACCCAGCACGGTGGTGGCGCCACCGTTGTTTGTGAACTGACGCTGGCACGATCGCCTGTTGCACAGGCTGACTACAAGGCCTCGCCCAGCGTGCGGTAGTGGCCGCCATGGAACAGCAGCGGCGCCACCGCGGCGTCGCTGGTGTGCAGCACGCGGCCGATGAACAGCACATGGTCACCGGCCATCTGCTGGGAGTGCATGGCACATTCGAACACCGCGGCACAGCCGGCCAGAACCGGCGCGCCGTGGTGGCCTGGCTGCCAAGTGCCCATTGCGAACCGGTCGGCCGCGCCGCTGGCGAAGCGGCGCGACAAGGCCAGTTGGTCTGCGGCCAGCACGTTCACGGCAAAGTGCGCGGCGGCAGCGTAGTGGCGCAAGCTGGTGCTGGCGCGGCGCAGCGACCACAGGATCAGCGGCGGGTGCAACGACAAGGCATTGAAGGAATTCACCGTCATGCCCACCGGCTTGCCATCTTCGGCCAGGCAGGTGATGACCGTCACGCCCGTGGCGAATCGGCCCAGCGCATGGCGCAGCGCCAGCGAGTTGACATCGGCGTTGCTCAAGCGGCCGGCCACCAGCTACGGGCCAGCGCAAAGCCCAGCGCAGCGCAGGCCAGCGCGCCCAGCACATGCGCCAGGCTGTGTGCCGCGGCCAGGCCGAAGTCACCGCGTTGCAGCAGGCCCAATGATTCAGCCGAGAAGGCTGAAAAGGTGGTCATGCCGCCCAGGAAACCCGTCACCGCAAACAAGCGCACGGTGTCGTTCGGCCAGCGCATGAAGGCCACCATGGCCGCGCCGACCAACAACCCGCCGATGGCATTGACCAGCAAGGTGCCGAGCGGGAATCCGTGCCACACCGTGTTCAGGCGCATGCCCAAGCCCCAGCGCACCAACGCACCCAGCGCCGCGCCCGCGGCCACCGCCAGCGCGCTGCCCCACGGCAGGCCGGCAGAACTCATCACCTGGCGTTGCCCGCAGGCAAGCCCCAGCGCTGCGCCGCCGCGTCGTCAGCCACCCGCGCATCGACCCACTGCGCACCCTCGGGCGTGTGTTCCTTTTTCCAGAACGGCGCCTGGGTCTTGAGGTAGTCCATCAAGTACTCACAGGCCTGGAAAGCCTGGCCGCGGTGCGCGCTGGCCACGGCCACGAGCACGATCTGCGCGCCGGGCTCGAGCACGCCAACGCGGTGGATGATGCGCACGCCGCGCACGTCGAAGCGTTGGCAGGCGGCGTCGATCATGGCCTCGATGGCGCGCTCGGTCATGCCCGGGTAGTGTTCCAGCTCCATGCGCTGCACGCCCTGCCCGGCCGCGCCGCCACGCACGGTGCCGATGAAGCTGGCCACCGCGCCCACGCCACCATCGCCGGCGTGCAAACCGGCCACTTCAGCGGTCAAGTCGAAGTCTGCCGTCTGGATGCTCACGCGCGCGGTCATCACGAGGCTTCATCCACCCGTCACCGGCGGAAAGAACGCCACTTCGGCACCGGCCGTGAGCAGCGCGTCTTCATCGCACATCACCTGGTTCAACGCGCAACGCAGCGCGCGCGTGCGCGCCAGGGCCTGGGCATGAGCGGGGCTGAGCGTCAACAAATGGTTGCGCAGCGCACCCACGGTGCTGGCCGCGGGCAGCTCAAGCTCATCACTCGGGCCCAGGGCTTCGCGCAGCGATGCAAAGTAGCGCAGGTGGATGTTCATCATGTGTGAATCAGCTCGGCCAGCGGCAGGTAACACACCACATCGCCGCGCGCGATAGCCCGCCCCGGCGGGTTGTCCACCAGGCCATCGGCCCACACCGCCGAGGTGAGCACGCCGGAAGACTGGTTGGCGAACAGTTCCAGGCCGCCTTGCGCATTTCGGCGCACGCGCAAGAACTCGCGCCGCTTGTCGGGCTTGGGCCAATCGAAGTCAGCACGCATGGGCAGGCCCTGCGGCAGCGCGCCACTGCGGCCTTGCAAGGCGCGCAGCACCGGCGCCACGGCGATCAGGAAGGTGACGAAGCTGGACACCGGGTTGCCCGGCAGGCCGATGAACAGCGCCGCGCTGCCGTCGGGCCGGTGCACCTGGCCAAAGGCCAGCGGCTTGCCGGGCTTGATGGCGATCTGCCACAAGTCGATGCGCCCTTCGGCCGCAACGGCCGGGCGCAAGTGATCTTCTTCGCCCACCGACACGCCGCCTGAACTGAGGATCAGGTCGTGCCCCTGCGCCGCGCTGCGCAAGGCCACGCGCGTGGCGCCCAGTTGATCGGGCACGATGCCCAGATCGGTGACTTCGCAGCCCGCGGCCTGCAACAAGCCGCGCAGCATGAAGCGGTTGGAGTTGTAGATGGCGCCCGGCTTGAGCGGCTCGCCCGGCATCACCAGTTCATCGCCGGTTGACAACAGCGCCACGCGCGGCGGGCGCAGCACGGGCAGGCGGGCCAGCCCCACCGCCGCGGCCAGGCCCAGGGCCTGCGGGCGCAGGCGTTCACCGCGGTGCAGCACCACGGCGCCCTGGGCCACGTCTTCACCTTGCCGGCGCACCCATTGGCCGGCCACCACCGCGGTGTTGATGCGCACCGTGCCCAGGCCATCACCAGGCACGGCTTCACACTGCTCCTGCATCACCACGGCATCGGCGCCAGGGGGAATTTGCCCGCCGGTGAAGATGCGCGCAGCGGTGCCCGGCAGCAGCGGCACGCCCACCACACCGGCGGGAATGCGCTGCGCCACCGGCAACACCGCGCCGGGTGTAGGCACATCGGCGGCGCGCAGGGCGTAGCCGTCCATCGAGGTGTTGTCGGCCGGCGGCACGTTCAGCGTGCTGTGCAGGTCGGCCGCGAGCACGCGGTGCAGGGCATCAAACGTGGGCACCGATTCCTGCTCGTGCAGCGCATGCGCGCGGCTGCCCGCAAGCAAGCGTTGCAGCGCTTCATCCAGGCTGAGCAGCGGCGAGCGGCTGGCTGTGGCGGGGGCGTTCACTGGTATCCCTTCGTGCTGCGCACTGCGGTATTCGCCCCGGGTTCATAGGGGCCCCTTCGTGGCCCATGGCGGACGGGCGGGCTCATGCCTGGCAATGCCGTTCGATGTAACGTTTGATTTCAGCCGTGTCGGCCGGCATGCGCTCAAAGCGGCGCGGGCGCGACTCCAGGTCTTCCAGACCCGCCGGGCGCAGCGGTTCGCGGCCCAACGCCTCGTGAATCGTGGCGGCGAACTTGGCCGGCAAGGCGGTTTCCAGCACGATCATCGGCACCCCCGGCGTGGCTTGTTCGCGCCCCACCTTCAGCCCATCGGCCGTGTGGGTGTCGATCATGTCGCCATGCTGCTGCCAGGTGCTGCGGATGGTGGCCACGCGGTCGGCATGGGTGCTGCGGCCGGAGACGAAGCCAAACTGCTTGATGCGTGCCACCTCACTGGGCGCAAGCGTGAAGCCACCGTCGCGGGCCAGGCCGGCGCCGAACAACTGTGTCGTGCGCGCGCCATCGCGGCCCAGCAGGTCGAACACAAAACGTTCGAAGTTACTGGCCTTGGAAATGTCCATCGACGGGCTCGATGTCTCCACCGTCTCGGCGCTGCTGCGCACGCGGTAGCGGCCGCTGCGGAAGAACTCGTCCAGCACGTCGTTCTCATTGGTGGCCACCACCAGCTTCGCAATCGGCAAGCCCATCATGCGCGCCACATGGCCGGCGCAGACGTTGCCGAAGTTGCCCGAAGGCACGGCGAAGTCCACTTGCTCAGTGTTGTTCTTGGTCGCCTGAAAGTAGCCGGCAAAGTAGTACACCACCTGCGCCAACAGCCGCGCCCAGTTGATGGAGTTGACGGTGCCAATGCGATAGCGGCGCTTGAATTCAAGGTCGTTGGACACGGCCTTGACGATGTCCTGGCAATCATCGAACACGCCATCCACGCAGAGGTTGTGGATGTTCGCGTCCATCAAGCTGAACATCTGCGCCTGCTGGAACGGGCTCATGCGACCAAAGGGCGAGAGCATGAACACGCGAATGCCGCGCCGGCCGCGCATGGCGTACTCGGCCGCGCTGCCGGTGTCGCCGGAAGTGGCGCCCAGGATGTTCAGTTCCTCGCCGCGCCGCGAAAGTTCGTATTCGAACAAACGGCCGAGCAACTGCATGGCCATGTCTTTGAATGCCAGCGTGGGGCCGTTCGACAAGGCTTGGATGTGCAGGCCAGGTTCCAGCGCGCGCAGCGGCGTGATGGCGGCGCTGCCGAAAGTGGCTTTGTTGTAAGTGGCTTGCACCAGCGCGCGCAGGTCAGCGGCGGGGATGTCGCTGATATACAGGCTGAGGATTTCAAACGCCAGGTCGGCGTAGGAAAATTTGCGCCAGCGCGCCAAGGTAGCGGCATCCACCTTCGGGTAGTGCGCGGGCAAATACAACCCGCCATCGGGCGCCAGGCCTTCGAGCAAGATGCTGCAAAAGCCGCGCTCGGTGGTGTCGCCGCGGGTGCTGAGGTAGTTCAACTCAGTTCCTCTTTGCGAATGCTCACGATCGGCGCCAGCACCGTGCTCAAGGCCTGCATCTGCGCCAGCGCGGCGCGCATGCGGCCTTCCACCGTGTCGTGGGTGAGGATGATCAGGTCGGTCTGGCGCTCGCCCTCTGCGCTCTCGCGTTGCAGCACCGCGTCGATCGAAATGTTGTTGTCGGCCAGGATGCGCGTGATGTTGGCCAGCACGCCAGCTTCGTCAGCCACCTGCAAGCGCAGGTAGAAGGCGGTGATGATTTCTTCGATGGCCAGAATGCGCGTGTCAAGCATGGCCGCGGGCTGGAAGGCCAGGTGCGGCACGCGGTGGCCGGGGTCGGCGGCTTGCAGACGGGCCAGGTCTACCAGGTCGGCAATCACGGCGGAGGCAGTAGGTTCAG
>JAYUPO010000030.1:0-2225 GCA_043760085.1 Burkholderiales bacterium | reverse complement strand
GAGCCTACCGCCGGCATGGGCGCGGCCGAGCGCCACGCGCTGATGGCGCTGACCAAGCGCCTGGCGCACGAGCAGCACCTGGCCGTGCTGTTCACCGAACACAGCATGGACGTGGTGTTTGCACATGCCGACAGGCTGCTGGTGCTGTCGCGCGGTGAACTCATCGCCCAGGGCCCGCCGGCCGCGGTGCGGCAAGACGCCAAGGTGCGCGAGGTGTATTTCGGCATGGGAACCACCTTCCATGGCTGACGCGATGTTGAGCGTGCAAGGCCTGAGCGCCTGGTATGGCAAGGCGCAGATCCTGTTCGAGCTGGACTTGAACGTGCGCAGCGGTGAATGCGTGGCCCTGATGGGCCGCAACGGCGCCGGCAAGTCCACCACCATGAAGGCGCTGATGGGCCTGGTGGCGCTGCGCAGCGGGCGCGTGCAGTTCCGTGGCCACGAGGTGGCCAACTGGCCCACGCATCGCATCGCCCGTGCCGGCCTGGGCTGGGTGCCCGAAGACCGGCGCATCTTCACCGAGCTGACGGTTCGAGAGAACTTGAGCGTAGCGCGCCGGCCCAAGCGCGACGGCGCGCCGTTCTGGGACGAAGCCGCGGTGTTCGAGCTCTTCCCCAACCTGGCCGGCATGGCCACGCGCAGCGCCGCGCGCATGAGCGGCGGCGAGCAGCAGATGCTGACCATTGCCCGCACCTTGATGGGCCAGCCTTACCTGCTGCTGCTGGATGAACCCAGCGAGGGCGTGGCCCCGTTGATCGTTGAGCAACTGGCCCACACCATCAACCGCCTGAAAGCACAGGGCCTGGGCGTGCTGCTGAGCGAGCAGAACATCCACTTCGCGCGCCTGGTGAGTGAACGCGCGGTGGTGCTGGAAAAGGGCGAGCTGCGCTGGGACGGCACGATGGCGGGCTTGATGGAAGATGAAGCGGTGCAACGAGATTTCTTGAGCCTATGAGCATTGCCGGCATCGATGTGGGCGGCACCTTCACGGACCTGATCTGGTTCGATGAACTAACGAATGAGTTGCGCCTGTCCAAGGTGCCCACCACGCCCGAGAACCAGGCGCTCGGCGTGCTGGCGGCACTGGCTGCGGCGAAGGTGGACATCAGCCAGCTCGAAGCCATCGTTCACGGCACCACCACCACCACGAATGCGATGCTCGAACGCAAGATCGCGCCGGTGGGCCTGATCACCACGCGCGGCTTTCGTGATGTGCTGGAACTCGGCCGCCGCACCCGGCCCACGCCCTATGGCCTGAAGGGCCGCTTCACGCCGCTGGTGCCGCGCCACCTGCGCCTGGAAGTAGACGAGCGCCTGGATGCGCAGGGCAACGTGCTCACGCCGCTGAACGAAGACCAACTGCGCGCCGCCGTGGCGACGTTGTTGCAGCGCGGCGCCGAAAGCGTGGTCATCCATTTCCTGCACAGCTACCTCAACGCGGCGCATGAACAACAAGCCGCGCAGGTGGTGCGCGCACTGTGGCCCAACCCGTTTGTCACGGTGGGCCATGAAGTGGTGGCCGAGTACCGCGAATACGAGCGCGGCGTCACCGCCGCGGTGAACGCCGCGGTGCAGCCCGTGCTGCACCGTTACCTCGAACGTTTGCGCAGCGAACTGGCCGCGCAGGGCTTCACGCGCGAGCTGCTGGTGATGCAAGGCAACGGCGGCACGGTGGCCAGCGCGCTGGTGGCGCAAGCCGCGGTGAACACGGTGATGTCCGGCCCGGCCTCGGGCGTGGTGGCTGCCGCGGCCACCGCGGCGCAGGCCGGTGTGGGCTTCACCAACCTGGTGACCTACGACATGGGCGGCACCAGCACCGACGTGGCCCTGGTGCTGAACGGCCGGCCCACGGTGAGCAGCGAACTCGAACTCGAATACGCCATGCCGATTCATGTGCCCATGGTGGACGTGCACACCATCGGCGCGGGCGGCGGTTCGCTGGCCACGGTGGACGCCGCCGGCATGCTGCGCGTGGGCCCGCACAGCGCCGGTGCGCAGCCCGGGCCGGTGGGCTATGGCCGCGGCGGCACGCGGCCCACCATCACCGACGCCAACCTGGTGCTGGGCCGGCTGGATCCATCGCGTTTGCTGGCCGTGCCGCACCCGGTGGCACTGGCCACGCTGCATGCAGCGCTGCTGGAACATGTGGGCCGGCCCTTGGGGCTGGATGCCGTGCACAGCGCCGCGGCGGTGCTGCGCGTGGCGAACGACAAGATGGCCGGCGC
>JAYUPO010000029.1:0-5444 GCA_043760085.1 Burkholderiales bacterium | reverse complement strand
GCCACGTCATCTGCGCTGCCGACGCGGTGTCCCGCTTTGAGCAGGTCAAGGGCGAATTCACCCGCATCACCGCCGGCACGGCAGCGGGCTGGCATGCGTTCCAAGACACTTTCGACGCATCGCCTTCGTTCACGCCCAATGGCACAACGATGGCTACAGACCCAATGCTGCTGTACTTCACATCCGGCACCACGTCCAAACCCAAGCTGGTGCTGCACACGCACCAAAGTTACCCCGTGGGGCACCTGTCCACCATGTTCTGGATGGGCGTGCAGCCGGGGGATATTCACCTCAACATCTCATCGCCAGGCTGGGCCAAACACGCCTGGAGCAGCTTCTTTGCGCCGTGGAATGCAGGAGCCTGCGTCTTCGTCTACAACTACGCGCGTTTCAGCGCCGTTGAACTGCTGAAGGTGTTGGTCAGTCACCGCGTGACCACGCTGTGCGCGCCGCCCACGGTGTGGCGCATGCTGATTCTGGAAGACCTGGCTGCATCACCGGTGCTGCTGCGCGAGCTGTTCGGCGCCGGCGAGCCCTTGAATGCCGAGGTCATCGAGCAGGTGCGCAAGGCCTGGGGCCTGACCATCCGCGACGGCTTTGGCCAGACCGAAACCACCTGCCTGATCGGCAACCCACCGGGCGAGCCGGTGAAGGCCGGCAGCATGGGCCGCCCGCTGCCGGGTTACCCCATCGTGCTGCTGAACCCCGAGGGCCAGCCGGCCGATGAAGGCGAGATTTGCATCGACCTCGCGCAGCGGCCGCTGGGGCTGATGCAGGGTTACGTCGGCGACGATGAAAAGACGGCTGAGGCCATGCGCGACGGCTACTACCGCACCGGCGATGTCGCCACGCGCGACGCCGATGGCTACATCACCTACGTCGGGCGCACCGACGATGTCTTCAAGGCCTCGGGCTTTCGGCTCAGCCCTTTTGAGCTGGAGTCGGTGCTGATCGAACACCCCGACGTTGCTGAAGCCGCAGTGGTGCCGAGCCCGGACCCGCAGCGGTTGAATGTGGCCAAGGCCTTCATCGTGCTGCGCCCTGGCGTTGAACCGGGCCGGAAACCGGCGCTGTCGATCTTGCGCTTCGCGCGCGAACGGCTGGCGCCTTACAAGCGGATTCGGCGCATCGAGTTTGCGGAGTTGCCGAAGACCATTTCCGGAAAGATCAGGCGCAACGAACTGCGCAAGCTGGAAAGCGAACAGGTGCAAACGCAACAGCGTGGGGTGCACAGCTTCAGTGAAGACGATTTCCCCGAGTTGATGTGAAAGCCTTTTTAAGTTTCGGGGCGCTGCCCTGCATCATGAAAGTTAGCAATTGAACCGGCAGGAGTAACGATGGACCCGTTAGAGCAGATCACGCAAGGCACACAAGACACGATCGTCCTGGTGCCCATCGGCGCGCTGGGCCTGGGCGTTGACGCCGGCGATGTCGAACGCGGCATCGCCGCCGGCGCGCATGCGATGGCCTGCGACGCCGGGTCCACCGACAGCGGCCCGGCCTACCTGGCCCGCGGTGTGGCCAAGTACTCGCGCGCGGCGGTGAAGGCCGACCTCGCCATCCTGATGCGCGCGCAACAGAAGGCCGGCATTCCACTGCTGATCGGGTCGTGCGGCACTTCGGGTTGTGACCAGGCGCTGGACTGGACCCGCAACATCGCGCTGGAGATTGCGCGCGAGCACGGCTTGCGGCCGCGCATTGCCCTGCTCTATTCCGAGCAAGACCCGCAGCAGATGGCGCGGGCCGCAGCGCAAGGCCGGGTAGCACCACTGGCGCCGATGGAGTCTGCCAAACCCGAACTCTTCCAGTCGTGTGAGCGCATCGTGGCGCTGATGGGGCCCGAGCCTTATGTCGCCGCGCTGCAAGCCGGCGCCGACATCGTGCTTGGCGGCCGCACCACAGACACTGCCGTGCTGGCCGCGGTGCCGCTGATGCGCGGCGCGGGCGCGGGCGCGGCCTGGCACGCCGGCAAGGTGGCAGAGTGCGGCGCGCTGTGCACTGTGCGGCCGCGCGAAGGCGGTGTGCTGATCCGCGTCGGCCGCAGCAGTTTCGACATCGAGCCGCTGCGCACCGGCAACCGCTGCACGCCTTACACCGTGTCGGCGCACATGCTGTACGAAAACGCCAACCCCTTCCGGCTGGTTGAGCCGGGCGGCGTGCTCGACGTCAGCGGCGCCACCTACACCGCGATTGATGAGCGCAGCGTGCGCGTCACCGGTTCGGTGTTCGAGCCCAAGCCTTACACGATGAAGCTTGAAGGCGCCTGCAGCGGCGGCTGGCAGACGCTGATGCTGGTCGGCATCCAGGACCGGCGCGTGCTGGCCGACATCGACGGCTTCCTGCAGCGCATGCACAGCGTGCTGGCCGAACGCGTTCGGGCCGCGATGGGCGATGGGGCAGGGGAGTACCACATCTCCCTGCGCCCCTACGGCTGGAACGCTGTCAGCGGGCTGAAAGTGCCGGCGCATGTGGCGCCGCCGCCCGAGATCGGCCTGATGTTCGTGGCCACCGCCAGCACCCAGGAACTGGCAACCCAGATCGCCAAGACCTGCAACCCCTGGTTCTTCCACCTGCCGGTGGTTGAAGACCAGGAACTGCCCAGTTACGGCTTTCCCTTTTCGCCGGCAGAAGTTGAGCGCGGACAGATCTTCGAGTTCAAGCTCAATCACGTGCTCAGTGTTGCGCACGCGATGGAGCGGGTGCGCACCACGTTTGTCGACTTGAAGGAACTGGCGCATGCCTAAGCTGTCCGAGGTCTGCCACGACATCCGGTCCAAAAACGCTGGCCCGTTCTGGATCACCGTGGACCTGTTCTTCAGCAGCCGCGAGACCTTCGACCGGTATGCGGCGAGCAGCCCCTTGCAGAGCGATGCGCTGGCGCTGGTGTTCGACGTCAGGCCCGATCAGGTGGGTTGTTATGCCGTGCCTGAACTGTCGGTGCTGAAAATTTCCTACCCGCGCAAAGACCCGCAGGGCGGCATGATCGAACGCGACCTGCATGGCGGCCAGCAGTTCGCGCGGCTGGTCGATGTCGAAGTTTCCTAACTTTCATGATGAGGGGCAGCGCCCCGGATCGAGAAAGTCCTACACATGAAACGCCTGGCCGCCTGGCCGTTTGTCGCTTGCCGCTTGCGGCCCCTACAAAGAACCCTTGTGAACATCACCCGTCGCCAGATCACCGTTGTCACCTGCGCTGCCGCAGGCATTGTTTGCGCCGGTGCCCACGCGCAGGCGAGGTATCCCGCCAGGCCCGTCAAGTTCATCGTTCCGTTTGCGCCGGGTGGCGGCACCGACACCATGGCCCGCCTGGTGGCGCAAAAGCTCACCGAAAAGCATGGCTACACCATCGTGGTCGAGAACAAGGCAGGGGCCGGCGGTAATCTGGGCGCTGAAGCCGCGCTGCGCGAACCCGCCGATGGCTACACCTTCCTCGTTATCTCCAGCAGCTACGCCGTGAATGCGGTGCTCAGCAAGCCGTCGTTCGACCCCTTAACGGCCATCGAGCCCGTGGTCCAGTTCTCCCGCGAACCGCTGGTGCTCGCGGTGGGCGCGAACACGCCCTACACCACCGTTGCCGAACTCGTCGCGGCGGCCAAGGCGACGCCCGACAAGGTGGCCTTCGGCTCGTCGGGCGTCGGCGGCCTTGCGCACCTGGCGGCCGAGTATTTCAACGCGCTGGCCGGCATCAAGATCACACACATACCCTACCGGGGCACCGGCGCTGCACTCGTTGACCTGGCCGGCGGCCAGATCCAGATGCTGATGGCCGGCAACAACTCATTCACCGCTTTGGCCAAGGCCGGCAAGGTGCGCCTGCTGGCGGTAGGGGCGCCGCAGCGCCTGCCAACCTTGCCGGGCGTGCCCACGTTCGCCGAAGCCGGCATGCCGCAGTACCGCGCCGACATCTGGCACGGTCTGGTGGCGGCGCGCGGCACGCCGCCAGACGTCATCAACAAGGTGAATGCCGACGTCAACGCCGTGCTGCGCTCGGCCGAAGTGCTGGCCCGGCTGGCTCAGGATGACGTGGCCGCTGCAGGTGGTGCGACGCAGCCTTTTGGTGAAGTGATCCGCTCAGACCTGGAGCGCTGGCGCGCCGTGGTCAAGCAGTCGAACATCAAGATTGACTGAGGGAGCTAACGTTCGAGTTAAGCGGTTGACGACGGCAGGACGCCAGGCCCGGGCAAGACTTCACAGCGTGCCGGTGATTTCACGATACCTTCTCAGCCTTGTCGTATTCAAAAAACACCGAGTCAGCAATGGCAACCAACTCATCGTCCGCTGGCGCCTCGCAGCCTGCTTCAAGGTTGGCCCGCACTCTTGGGAGGCGCCGGTGATGCATGGAGTTGAAGCCCCAGGGCAGCGACAACCTTGAGAATGGTGCCGAAAGCCGGATTGCCAGCGGGAGAGAGTGCCTTGTACAGGCTTTCGCGGCCGAGGCCAGCTTCACGGGCAACTTGCGTCATTCCCTTTGCGCGCGCAATGTCACCAAGCGCAGCAGCAATAAGGTTGGGGTCGCCTTCCTCGAGCGCAGCCTCCAGGTACGTGGCCATGTCTTCCTCGGATTCGAGGTGCTCGGCAGGATCCCACAGTGTCGTAACTGTCTTGGCCATCATCACTCCTACAGTTCACGCGCCAATGTTTTGGCGTCGCAGACATCGTTTTCCTGAGAAGACTTGTCGCCACCTGCGAGAAGGACGATGTACTCAGTGCCTCTGTGCACGAAATAAACGCGGTAGCCAGGACCAAAGTTCACTCGAAGTTCAGAGACCCCTTCGCCGACTGGCTGTACGTCTCCAGGGTTGCCGAGAGACAAGCGGCGAACCCGGATGTCTATGCGGACCTTCGCCGCTCGGTCGCGCAGGTTGCCGAACCAGGCAGAGTAGGCGGCTGTTTGACGAACTTCGAGCACCGCAGCAGTGTATCGCACGGGATACGGAGTTGCGCGGAGTTACGCGGAGGACTATTGGGTGCGGGCTAACGTACACATGAACCCGGCTCGCTGCGCCGAAAGCGCGCAGCGCCATCAGCTGCGGTAGCCCGCGTCTTTGCGATCCAGCTTGCGCATCAGGGCTTCAAACTCGATCGCGCCTTCGCCGCCCGGGTGCAGGCCCTGGTAGGCGTCGAGGTCGGCGCCCGACTTGGCCGCCAGTGCATGGGGCAGCACGTTCAGCGTGCCGGCCGCAGCCGCTGCGATCTGCACCTGGCAGGCACGTTCCAGGCGGTACAGGCGCAGGAAACATTCGGCCACCGTTCGCCCCACCGCCATCAGGCCATGGTTGCGCAGGATCATGGCCTTGGCACTGCCGAGCGACGCCACCAGCCGTTCGCGTTCGTCCAGGTACAGGGCCGCGCCTTCGTAGTCGTGATAGGCCAGCCGGCCATGGAAGGCGGTGGCAAACATCGACACCGGCTGCAACCCGCCCTGCAGCGCCGCCACGGCCATG
>JAYUPO010000028.1:0-15377 GCA_043760085.1 Burkholderiales bacterium | reverse complement strand
AAATCAGCAACTTACAAGCGCAACTTCATGTGTCGTGTGGCGTTCGCTGACGGGCCGCCGCCAACGCTGTCTCGGCAATACCCCGTGAACACGTACCTGAAGCAGCAGGGGTGGCCCCCGACGGGCCACCACCTTTGCCACGCCTGGCTCATTGCGCGCGCACCAATCTAAAGGGCTGGGCATAGAAGCGCCCATTGGGACCGAACAGGGCCGAGTTGAAGTCGACGCCCCAGGCGCTGCCACCGTCTACAAACGCAGTTGACGTCCAGTGTGGTTGCTGCGGCGTTTGCGGAAACACTGCGATGTCCACGGCCGGGCTGGCGCGCGTGAAGTTCACGATGCTGACCAGTTCCTTGATGTTTGGCAGGCGCCACCCGGCAATGGCTTTGACGTGTGCCAAAGCAGCTTCATGCGTCACGAGCAGGGCGGCACCCACACATGCGTTGCCCGCCCAGGTTTGGCCCACATCGCAACGGCTCCACACCAAGCCGGTGGCACTGTCCAGAACTTCGCTGCCGCCAGCCTGTTCGACAAACCGGCTGCCCGCCACGGCCGAGTTTCCACCTCGCACCAGACGCAGGTGATGACCCCGTTCGTTGAATGCCCAATTCGCAGCGCCGTCCCATAGCGACAGCACGAACTTGTCGCGATCAACATAGGGAATTCGGTAGGGCGTGCTGGTGCGGTAGTAGGTGCCATAGCCGCCTTGGCTGTTTGGAAACCAGGCCAGGTCGATGGCCGGGCGGCTGGAGCCCATGCCGTAGTGAACGATGGATTGCAGCTCGGCGATATTTGGCACGCGCCAATCTGTGAAGCCGCAAAGCGCGATCGAATTGACTTGGGCCACATAGGCTGCGGCATCGCTGGCGCGGCCGTCACCCGCATCGGTGTAGGTGGCTTTGCTGCCGTCTCGTGCACCACCGTCTGCGGTCTTGCCTTCCCAGACAAACCCCGTAAAGCCGTCGTAAACGCACTCGGTACGCGCAAAGTTTCCGCCGCCTGCGCGTGGTAGTTCGGCGTAGTTGAAGTTGCGCAGGATCATGCCGTCTTGCTTGCCTGCGCCACTCAGCGCCAGCGCATCGGCGCCCACGCAGCTTTGCACGTTGCCGCTGCCGCTGCCCGCGATGAAGCATTGCGCACTGTGGGCACCCGTGGGCGGCAGCAAGCTGGAGCCCGCCGTGTTGCTGCCTGTGCCCTGCTGCAACGCCAGTACGTCTGCTGCCGACAAGACCCGGTCGTAAACGCGCACCTCATCAAGCAAGCCCTTGATCCAGTAGACATTGGCGCTGCCATTCCTGCCGATGTACAGCGGGTAGGGCGACTGGCGAACCACCGCGTTGGCGTAGGCATTGACCGTCGTTTCCACCAACACGCCATTGACATAGTTCTTCGCGGTTCGCGTGGCGTTGTCGTAGGTGAAAGCGAAGTGAACCCAATCCGTGAGTGTTGGGAGGGTGGATGGGGTACTGCCATGCTCGCTCCAGAAGCCCGTCGTGCCCAGCCAAAGGCCGGCTGTCAGTGCGGCGTTGGGCATCAGGTACGACTGGAATGCGATTTCCTTGGACAGGTAGTTCTGCAAGTTGCCTATCACCGCGTTGCCTTCGCGGTGCAGCCAATAAGAAAAGGTGACGGCTTGCGAGGGGAAGCTCGCGGAGCTGGGCACCGTGATCCAGTCGGTGGCGCCGTTGAAGCGCAGGGCCTTGCCCGACTTGCCGGTGACGCAAACGGGTGCGCCGCTCACCACGCCGTGAAGGGCGTTGGGGCTGCTGTCTTTGGCGTCGCAGGTGTCGAACGACCAGTGGCCCACCAAGCCAAGCTTGAGGTTGCCGCCAGCATCGGCTTGGCATTGCGCGGTCTGGGTATTCAACACGCTTCCGGTTGGGCAGCCCACGCGCACAAGCACGGCTGACCCGTGTTGCGACACCAGGTCACTGCTGGTCACCGCCACCGTGCCCAACAGGTTGGTGGGTGCCGTGGCGGTACACGAATAGCGCAACTCTGTTGCGCTGATCAGCGTGGGCGTGGCGCCTGGCCTGCCGCAGTAGTCCATGCCGCTGAACTTGAACATCCAACCCGTATTGAGCAAGCCTTCACCGCGGGCGATGAAAGTGATGGTGTCTCCCACCACGGGGGCGGTGGGGGTGATCTCGATGGCGGAGGTGATTCGTGGCTCAACCGGAGCGACGGCCAGGTTGACCTGGAATTCCTTCAACAACACTGCGAATGGACTGCCCGCAACACTGCCATTGACGCCTATGGCCCCAACCTTTATGCCTGCCGCAGCGCTTGTAGCGAACGTACATGTGAAGCGCCGCTCTGAGGGGCTGCCGGAGATCCCGATCTCCTTGATGTTGAGGCATCCATCGAGTGAGAAGCCGAGCCCTTGAGGCAAGTTCGATCCCCGAACGATGAATGTCAAACTAGTCCCAAGCGTCACAGGCGGTGAGACGACTGTGTCCACAACCGCAGGCAAGACGTTGATCGTGACCGAGCTTGTGCCCAGGATTGCGCCAATATCGCCTATGAACTTGGCGAGAACAGTCTTCTCACCACTTGTGTTGAAGCCCCTGGGATTCGGTGTGGACACGCCGTTGGCAACGACGGACGTTTCGGGCGGGGTATCGCTGCCGAAGTTCCAGACGATGGCCTTCACCTGATCCCAAATCCAACTGACAGTTAGGCTGATCCTTTCTACGATGAGCGACAGCAACGGCGCGTCTTGGATCACGCCGATCAAAAGTGTGGCTTCGGCGGTACCCAATACTGGCGTTGACTGAGAATCGTAGCGACGGACAGATATCGACTTGACGCCGGGTTTGCCGCCTGGGGTGCAAGTGACCATGATCTTCGTTGGCGACTGTTCTGATGGCACGCCACACCGCCCATCTTGCATTTCTACATGTGCATTGAGCGGTAGATTTGAGCCGGTGACGGTGACGTTCACGCCGCTGCCATACAGCGCGAAGGCAGATTGCGGGACGACGGATGTCACCGTCGGCGGAGTTGCACTTTCGTCGCAGTCCGACACGGGCTTGTGCCCAAGCAGGAGGCAAATTCCCCGGTTTCGCCTTGATAGCGTTGCTGCATCTGGCTCAATGATCAATAGGCCGCTGTCGTTGAACAGCGGGGCGTCAAGTTTGCGTTCATTGATACCGTCAAAAACACTGATCACAAACTTTCGTGTCGCTTGCGTTGCAGCGGACGTGGCGTCGTCGAAGACGCCAGCGCCGTGCACGAGGTCTCGATCCTTTGTGTCCTTGTTCAAACCACTCCCGTTGTCTCCGCCATGAACGCAACGATCCGTGGGCCACAGCGCATCCGCAAGTGTCGCCGGGGGAAGTATTTGAGTCCCCGCTATCAACGCCTGGGCATCTTCTTTCCATGCAGTCGTACTGAATCCACGGTCTCCGCCCGCGAGGGTCATATAGGAATCGAAGTAGCCAGTAGTGAGCGGGCCATCAGCAAACGCCTCTGTCCTGTTACATGCGGCAGTAGGGCTTGGAAGGTCAGCGCTGGAGAGGCCGATATCGGCGAAAACGATCTTGGCGTCGGGTGAGCTTCCAAAGCTGGGGTGCTTGAGTAGCCCAAGAGAATTGGCACGGCGATAACGGTTGATCTCAATCCAGTTCGAGTGCGCATAGAAGTCCTGGACGGTGTGCAGTGCGAACCCAAGCAATTTGCGCGCCCTGGGTATATCAGGTGTTGGCTTGCGCATCTCCTCAACGATCTTGCTATGCATCGCATGCAAGTGCATGACGCTGCCGTCTGCACCAGCAAAGCGTTCTGCGTCGAAGTGAAACTCAGGGTTATCGAAATGCGCGACATCGGCCCGCATATTGAAAGACTTAACCTCTTCCATTGCAGGCGTACTAAACGACACCTTACGCCAGCTATTGGTAGTGTAGATAAGGTGGTTGGCACTAATCGCAACAACGGTAATGTTTTGGTGCGTAGGTTGACTAGGAAACGGCCTTTCCGGAGATGGAAGGCCTTGCTTAAACCCAAACGTATGTGTAGCGGACGTAGCAAGTGCGACACCAAGAAGCCACTGGCCGGCTAACAAGTTAAGCGTTTTCATTTGGTTTAGTCCGAGAGTCCGCTATAGCTCAGCGCGAAAACACACTGATAACCGAAGTGTTTATGGCGGTGGGCGCTGACTTTAGGTAGTACAGGATGCTGATGTTGTAAAAGTTGATTGCCTCACCAGTGACGGGGGTCTGAATCAGGAGCGGTACGACAGTATTCACCGCTAAGCCAACTGGAATCTCAAAGCGGGTCTGCGCGGCGGTGAATTTGTCCGGCAGTGACATCTCAACCACCAATTGATCAGCTTTGCTTGACTCACCGATGTCCAGGCGGCCACGAATGACCTGCCCAAACTTGAAGGCCCCGTTTTCAATCACCAAGTCGAGCAGACGCGTTTCCGGTTGCATCAATCCGGATGTCAAGCTGGCACTTGCGCCGTTGCTGCCAATGGCGGCGATGGTCACCGTGAATGGCTCTGAAGGAATGTCCACCATCGCCGACGCATCGTCACTGCCCGCCCATAGCTTGTTGATCGGGCCTGTCGAAAGCGTTGCACCCGAGGCAGATTTAAACGTGTAGGTGACCGCACTGACCGTTCCAGGCACGGCAACCCTTAGTTGAGTGCCGATGCCGGGCCTCGGCGTCGAAGAGGGAATCTCAAAGAACCCTTCGTGGCCGGGGCGCCCCCCTGCTGCGTAGAACTTCAACGGCCCAATCTTCGGCGCATCAGGTGGAGCGCTTGTCCCGGCAAGCTTTCCAGAAAAGGTGAATTTCAAGTCGCTCTTGATGAAGGGGTAAGTCCGGTCATGCCGCAGCGTGATGGTTTCAGCGCTGGGTACCAGGCGCAATGCGTCGATCTGCCCGAGCGAGACAGTGGCTACTGTTGCTTGCGATCCTTTGGGGAGTTTCGCGACGGAAAAGGAGCCCGCCTCGTAGGACTCGTAAGCTCCTTTCACGAGCAACTTGAACTTGTAATCGAACCTAGTTCGGTCGACCCGCGTGCTCGAAACGAGCACCACGTCTTCGACCCGGGGAACATCATCTTCGCTGACGGCTACTGCGGCGGTAGCCGTGTCGCCGATAGTTCCCGCGGCGGCTGAAGTTGTTCGCGCTGCGGCGTCGACGGGAACACCGGCGCCGCCAGCTACGCTCGACGCCGATGCGGCCGCTGCGCCTGCGTCGCCCGCTCCTTGAGTGCCGCCACATCCAGATATTGCGAGCGCCACGACTGCAGCCACCCCGATCAAACTCAATTGAAGAGACATTTGTACCTCTCAGACCAAATTGCTAACAGGTCGCTGCGCGGGCGCTGGCAGGATGACTCCACGTTGCTCGCCCAACGCAAGTTAAACCGCCTTCGCACGCCTGCGTGCGAAGGCACCCAACGTCGCGGTGCCCAGCATCAGAAGCAGTAAGGTGGAAGGCTCCGGAACGGCCGTTACCGAGGCCACGGTGATGCCCGATGCCAGCACATTGAAGCCTGCATCGTTGACTGTGAAGTCGAAGCTGCGCGGCAAACCTTCTGCCGCGTTCCATTCGAAGCTGACGCCAAAACCTTTCGCGGTTTGCCCGAGCAAGAGCGCATTTGCAGGGTCGAAAACCAGTGCGTCCATGAACCCGCTCGATGCCAGGGCCACGTCAGGCTGAATGACGATGGTGTCCCAGTTGCTTGGCGAGGCGAGCAACTGCAAGTTGCTGGCGACCGGCTGATCGAAGAAGACGGTGAAGCTGTTCACCTCAGGTAGGCCGCCGTCATTGGTAATGGAAAAACTGGCCTGCCAACTATTGCCACCGGCAAAAGTAAAGCTGTGCTGCACGACAACCGCTTCGGCGCTGTGCAAGGCCATGGCGGCAGCCCCTGCGGCCATCACTCGCGGCAACTTCTTTATCAACATCGGGTTCCTCCAAACAGTCACATGCGTGGGCCGGTTACGCCCGTGTGTTTGTTGGAGGCACCCCCTCTGAAGATCTCAGGTAAGTGCGAACCTGAACCCCGCGTTCAGGGGGGTGGCCATCGGGCCGCTGCAATAGGGCCTACAGGCCCAGGGCCCCATCGCCCAGCACGATGGGAACCGGGCTTGCCCGGCCCGTCAGTGCGTATTGCTTCGCCACGGTTTGGCGCATTGCCAATGCATCAGCCGCCCCTTCACGCAACCCCTGCGCCACCGCATAGGTGAACACCCCATGCAGCCGCGCCTGCGGCGAGCCCTTGGGCAGCCATTCCTCTGGCGTGCTCTCATGCGCGCGTGCTGCCAGCGCCAGCACGCGGCCGTTTGTGGCCGGTGCGCGCAGCGCAGCTTGTGCGCGCAGCGCAGCTTGTGCGCGGCGTGTGGTGATATGTGCGGGCACGCCCAGCTCTGCCGCCGCCACGCCACGCCATCTGGTGCCCGCGCCGGGCGCGCCGCGGTGCATGCCGCTGGCGTGGCAGGTGTCGAACACGCCAAAGACGCGCACGCCGCGCGCCACCAGGCCATCCATCCACGCGCCAATGTCATGGTCATACAGGCCTTGCGGCAGCACACCTTGCGCAGCATTCCAGGCCTGCATGTCGGCGGTCAGAAAAACTTCGTCCAACCCATCAGGCTCAGCTTCAGCACCCGGGCGTTGCGGCACTTGCACACCGTGGCCGGCCAGGTGCAGCACCACGGTGTCGCCGGCCTGCGCGCGCTGCGCCATTTGCGCCATGGCCTGGGTGATGGCTGCATGTGTGGCCACTGTGTCACCGCGCGCCGCGCTCAGGCTGACGATGTTTTGCGCGGGAACGCCGCGCTCCTGGAGCACGGCGCGCATCAAGGCCGCGTCATTTTCAGGGCCGCGCAGCCACAGGCGGGCGGGCAGGGCCTGTACCTTGCCCACGGCCACCAGCAAGGCATGCGTGTCGGCCCAGGCCGGGCTGGCTAACAGCAAGCCCCATGCGCAACCCAGCAGCGCCAGCGGCCAGCGCCCAGGGTTGTGCCTCGCGCGCGCGGCGCCATTCGTTGTTTGCTTCATCGATGTGGCAACGCCGCTGATCATGCCGATGAGCCGGTTGCCGCTCCCCCTAAACTCGCGGCCCATGGCCGACAGCCCGCCGCTTGAAGATATTGATGCTGAACCTGCACCAGGCGTCAGGCCTGATGCGCAGCCTCATGCGCAACCGATTGCAACTTCCGCCACCCGGGCTGACCTGGAACGTTTGTACCGCAGTCATTTTGGCAAGTTCACGGGCTACTTTCGCCGCTGCGGGCAAAACGAGTCGGTGGCACATGAACTGGTGCAGGAAACCTTCATCCAGGCTTTGCGCCATTTGAACCAGTTCGACGGCCGGGCCCAGTTCTCCACCTGGGTGTGGGCCATTGCGCGCAACCAGTTGCTGGCACACCTGCGCAAACAGGGCCTGCGCGTACCCGCGGCCGAAGACCAAGCCGAACCGGTGGAACCCGACAGCCTGATATCTGCGCAAAGCGGGCGTCTCATGGAATTGTGTGAGTGTGTACGCCGTGGATTCGCCGCTTTTGCCCGCCAACACCCCGAACGTGCCCAGGCGCTTTACCTGGCCGCGGTGGAAGGCTATTCGCGCGAAGAGCTGGCCGCCCACCTGGGCCGCACGCCCCATGCGGCCACCGAGTACCTTTCGCAGTGCCGCGCCAAGCTCAAGCCCTTTATTGCCGGGTGTGATGAGCATGAGTGACGATGACACGCGTGCCACCGAGGCCTACCTGCAAGGCCTGAGCGGCCATCCGGTTGCTCAGCCTGATGATGCGCAAACGATGGCCCAGGCCGAAGGCACGACGCTGCGCGAAGCCCTGCTTGAGGAGGGCACGGCACCTGTGCACGAGCCGAATTGGCAGGATGTGTTGGCGCGCGAAGCGGCCAATGAGCCGGCCGCGCGGCCGCGCTTTTGGGCTGGCCTGGCGGCCAGCGTGGTGGCCTGCGTGTTGGCCGCTTGGTGGTTCTGGCCGGTTGATGACAACGCCATGCGCGGTGGCGGCGGCTCAGCCGCCGCGTTGTGGCGCAGCGCGCAGCCGTTGCAGGAAGCGCGCAACCTGGCGAGCCAGTTGCAGGCCGCTGGGGCGCAGGTGGATCTCGCCGTTCAGGCCAATGGCGACGTGTTGATGAGCGTGCGGGCAGCGCCGCCGGCGCGTGATGCCGTCAATGGCCAGTTGGCCGCGTTGGACACGGCGTTGAGTGCGGACGGGCACGTGCAGATTCGGGTCACGAGCGCACCCTGAGCGTCCGTGCTCAGCCTGGCGGGCCGTCCACCACCAGCTCCGCCGCCGCCAGGTCTTCCAGCGCCGTGCCCACTGACTTGAACAACGTTATCTCTTGCGTTGTGATGCGACCGGCGCGTTCGCCACGGCACAGTTGCTCCAGCGTGCCTTGCAGCGCTGCCGGATTGAACGCACCTTCGGCCACGGCCAGGGTGATGTCGCCGGCCTTGGCCAGCGCTTCATTCGTGTCAACGTAGACCCGCGCCCGGGCCAGGCACGCGCCATCGGCCTCACGCATGGCTGGCGTGAAGCCGCCGATCAAGTCGACATGCGTACCGGGGCGCAATGCTGCGCCGTGCAGCAGCGGCGTGGCAGCCAGCGTGGCGCAGCTCACGATGTCGCACTCGGCCAGGCCTTGATTCAGTTGCGCGCACGGCGTGGCGTTGAAACCCTGTTCGCGCAAGCTCGCCACCAAGGCCGCCGCGGCTTCGGGGCGGCGCGCAAACACCTGCACCTGGGTGATCGCACGCACGGCGCGGTAGGCCGCAGGCAGCAAGGCCGCCACGCGGCCGGCGCCCACCACGAGCAGGCGGCTTGCATCTTCGCGCGCCAGGGTCGAAGCGGCCAGGGCCGAGGCCGCCGCCGTGCGCCGCGCGGTGAGTTCGCCGCCGTCAATCTGCGCCAGTACTTCGCCGGTGGTGGCGCTGAACAGCAGCACCATGGCATGCAGCGCCGGCAGGCCGAGCGCGGCGTTGCCCGGGAACAGATTGACGACCTTCACGGCATAACGCCCGCCTTCACGCCACGCCGGCATCAGCAGGCTCACGCCGGCACTGCCGACGGCATGGTGGTGCCGCAGCGGCACCTGCGCGCCAAGCTGAAACGCGCGGCGCAGCGCCGGCACCAGGGCATCGAAGGGCAGGGCCTGCGCGGTGGCGGCGGCATCGAACTGGCGCATGCCGGGGTTCAAACTTTTAGCGGCAGGCTGCGCAGGCGCTGGCCGGTGAGCGCAAACAGCGCATTGGCCAGCGCCGGGGCCAGCGGCGGCACGCCAGGCTCGCCCACGCCCTCGGGCGGCTGCGTGCTTTGCAGGATGTGGGTCTCAATCGCCGGGCATTCGTTCATGCGCAGCACGGGCGCATCGTGGAAATTGCTTTCCTGCACCTGGCCGTTGGCGATGTGGACTTCGCCGTACAGCGCCGCCGACAGGCCGAACACCACTGCGCTTTCCATTTGCGCCTGGATGTTCAAGGGGTTCACGGCCAGCCCGCAGTCGATGGCGCAGACCACGCGGTGCACGCGGATGCGCTGGCCCGCACCCGCGGGGGCGAGCGAGGCTTCCACCACCTGCGCCACCACGCTGCCAAAGCTTTGGTGCAGGGCCAGGCCGCGCGCCATCTTCGCGCCGTCTTCAGCGTTGGCCAAGGGTTGGCCCCAGCCTGCTGCCTGGGCACACTTGCGCAGCACGGCCAGGTGGCGAGCATGGCGTGGCTGCTGCAACAAGCTTTCGCGGAACGTTAATGGGTCAACGCCGGCCGCCACTGCCACTTCATCGACGAAACACTCCTTGAAGAAGGCCTGGTGCGAATGGCCCACCGACCGCCAAAAGCCCACCGGCACGGGCAGATCCACCATGACATGGCCCACGCGCGCGGCGGGCCATTCATAGGGCTGGTCGAACGCGCCTTCCGAGCTGGTTTTGTCGGGCCCCACCCAGGGCAGGCCCAAGGCCCGGCCCAGCGCCTGCGGCAACACGGCCTGTCCGGCCGAGGTGTTGCGCCAGGCCACGAGCGCGCCCTTGGCATCCAACCCCGCTGCAAAGCGCGACACACAGGCCGGGCGGAAGAAGTCGTTCTTCAAATCTTGTTCGCGCGACCACAGCGTTTGCACCGGCGTGCCGGGCAAGGCCTGCGCCACCGCGGCGGCTTGCACGATGAAATCAGTTTCCAGCCGGCGGCCGAAGCCGCCGCCGAGCAGCATCACGTTCATCAACACTTTTTCTTCAGCCAGGCCGAGTTGCTTGGCCACGCCGCTGCGCGCCAGGTCGGGCACTTGCGTGGGCGCCCACACGGTGGCGGCGCCGTCCTTGAACAGCACCGTGCAGCAGTTGGGCTCCATTTGCTGGTGCGCCAGGTAGGGCGCGCGGTACTCGGCGTTCAGGGTGCGCGCGGCGGTCTTGAACGCGGCATCGACATCGCCGTGTTTGTAGTAGCCAAAGCCGTCGTCGCTATCGATGGCGCGGCCTAACGTTTCAACCACGCCGGCGCTGGCAAAGGTTGCGGCCGGGCCGGCGTCCCATTCCACCTTCAGCGCGGCCAGCGCCTTGATGGCTTGAATGCGCTGCTCGGCCACCACCGCCACCGCACCGCTGGCGCCGCGCACCGGGGCCAGCGTCACCACTTTCTTCACGCCGGGCAACTTCAGCGCCGCGGCCTCGTCCACCTTCAACACGCTGCCGCCGCGCGTGGGGCAGGCCAGCACGCTGGCGTAGAGCATGTTGGGCAGCTTGACATCGAGCGTGTACAGCGCGCTGCCGTTCACCTTGGCAGTAGCCTCATGCCGCAACACGGGCGTGCCGATGAGCTTGAAGGCGCTGGCCGCTTTGAGCGTGGGCGATTCGGGCACGGCCAGCCCGGCTGCGGCGCCGACCAGTTCGCCGTAGCTGGCCTGTTTACCCGATGCGTGCTTCACCACACCGGCCTGCGCCACGCATTCGGCCACCGGCACCTGCCAGCGCGCCGCGGCCGCGGCCAGCAGCATCTCGCGCGCGCTGGCCCCGGCCTGGCGCAACGGCAGCCAAAGGTCTTTCACGCTGGACGAGCCGCCGGTCATCATCACGCCCACTTCGCGCATGGACTTCGCGGTTAACCATTGCGCCAGCCGCTTGACGACGCCGTCGTCATCAGGGTGAAAAGGCAGGCCATCGACCATCGACACCACGTTGGCGTAGATCGGGTCGATGCCGCTGCCTTGTATCTGCACCCGGGCCAGGTCGACTTCCAGCTCTTCGGCCAGCAGCATGGCCAGCGCGGTGTGCACGCCCTGGCCCATTTCAGATTTCGGGCAGATCAGGCGCACTGTCTCGTCAGTGCCGATGCTGACCCAGCCGTTCAACGCGGTTTGCCAGGCCGCCGCGGCCACCGGCCGGGTCGGGCGCACGCGCTGGCGCGGCGGCAGGAATGACCAGCCCACGGCCAATGCGCCAGCCACCGCGGCGGACCCCAAAACAAAACGGCGGGTGGCGCCCATGGCTATTCCTTGGCCGGCCTGCAGCGATACATGCCCCAGCCCTGCATGTCCAGCACCACGTCGCCGTGCTGGTTGAGCGTTTGGGTTTGCGATTGCACCAGCCCCACGCCGGGCCGGCTGGCCATCAGCCGTGCTTGCAGCACCGTGCTGCGCACGCGCAGCGTGTCACCCGGGAACACCGGTTTGGGCCAGCGCAGTTGCTCGATGCCCGGCGAGCCCAGGCTGGCACATTGCAGCAGCAGGCCGCGCACCAGCATGCCCATGGTCATGGCGCAGGTGTGCCAGCCACTGGCGCTGAGCCGGCCGAACAGCGAGGCCTGCGCCGCGGCGTCGTCAAGGTGAAAGGGTTGCGGGTCGTACTGGCCGGCAAAGGCCAGCACGTCTTCGCGCGTGACGGGTTGCCGGCCGAACTCGCGCACCGTGCCGACAGTGAAGTCTTCCCAGTACAAAAGAACGGGGCAGGCGCTGGCAGGCGGGTTGTTCATGGGCTGAGTGGTGCAGGGTGTGCAGCCCAGGATAGCCCCAGCCGCAGCGCCCGCGCCCGCGGCGCGCCGAATTCACGGCCACAGCCGCGGCCGCACCGTGCCCGACTCAAGCGTGCCCGGGGCCTGCCGACATTGCCTTGCCAATGTCTCACACCCCCACCTGATGCGGCCCACCGATCCCAGTTCCGACGAGCGTCTTGCCGAGCCTTTGGCCAGCGACGACAGCTTGCGCCCACTGGCCGCAGCCCTGTTGCGCGAAACCCCGCTGCAAGCCGGGCTGGCCGCCGGGCTGGCCTTGTTGCTGACGCTGTGCCTGCACGGCGCTTACCCGGGTGACGCGCCTTGGGCCTGGTGCGCGGCCGTGCTGGCGCTGCAAGGCGTTCGCGCTGCCGCAGCCTGGCTGGCCGAGCGCCGCAACACCCCGCCAAACGCCAAGCTGGTGCTGCAGGCCAGCGCTTTCGGCCTGCTGGCCACGGCGCTGCCCTGGGCGGCCTTGCCGATGCTGGCCTTCTCACGCATCGACCCGCCCGGCCATGCCCTGGCCTTGCTGGCCATGGCCGCGGCCACCCTGGCCGCCACGCCCTGGCAGGAACGGCTGCGCCATGCCACCTTTGCGCACGCTGCGCTGTGCCTGGTGCCGGGCAGCCTGTGGATCGTGTTGGGCGGCCTGGGCGCCGAGCGCCTGGTGGGCGTGGGCGGCCTGGCGTGCCTGGGCCTGGCCTGCGCCGGCGTGGGCATGAGTGGGCCGCACGGCCGCCAGTTGCTGCGCGTGTTGCGCGAGGCGCAGCGCCTGGTGGCCAGCGAAGCGCGCAGCGCGCGCCAGCTCGAGCGCGTGGTGCTGCAACTCGGTGAGGCGCAGAAAGCGCTGCAGACCCACAAGGCCATGCTGGTGAACCCGCAAGCCGACGCCAACGCGGCGGCGATCGAAAAGCGCTCGCGTGACCTGGAGCAACGTGCGCTGGATCTGGCCCGCCAGGCCGTGACCGACCCGCTCACCGGGCTGCCCAACCGCAAGGGCATCAATGAACACTTGAGCGAACTGCTGGGCCCGCACGACCCGATTGCGCCGGTGCTGGCGCATGAACTGGGGCAGGAACCGACGCTGGCCCTGCTGTTCCTGGATCTGGATCACTTCAAGGAAGTGAACGACCTGATGGGTCACCTGGCCGGCGATTCGGTGCTCAAGGTGGTGGCCGAACGGCTGCGTGAAAACATGCCGCGCGGCGCCTTTGCCGCGCGCTGGGGCGGCGACGAATTCGTGGTGATGTTGCCCGGCACCCGCCGCGCCGACCAGGCCAAGCGCGTGGCCGAACACCTGCGCGTGGCGCTTTCCGTGCCGGTGCAACTGGAAGAGCGCGTGGCGCGCATCGGCTGCTGTGTGGGCATTGCGCTGGCACCCCAGCATGGCAGCACGCCAGAGGCCCTGATCATCGCCGCCGACCATGCCGTGTACGCCGCCAAGGCCGAGGGCAGCGGCAAGGTGCGCCTGTTCGATGCCCGGCTGGCCGAAGCCGCCGAGCGCCAACACGAGATTGCGCAGGCCCTGCCCGAGGCGGTGGAACTGGGCCAGCTCGCGGTGGCTTACCAGCCCATCGTCAGCGCCGAGGACGGCGAGGCCACGCATGTGGAGGCGCTGAGCCGTTGGCGCCACCCGCACTGGGGTGCGGTGTCGCCGGCCGAGTTCATTCCCGTGGCCGAAGCCAGCGGTTTGATCCACACCATCGGCCGCTGGGTGCTGCGCCAGGCCTGCACCGATGCCGCGCGTTGGCCTGGCGCCAATCCGCCGAAAGTGAGCGTTAACGTTTCTGCGATGCAGGTGACCGGCGGGCGGCTGCTGGCCCAGGTGCGCGAGGCGCTGGCCACGTCGCACCTGCCGGCCAGCCGGCTGGTGATCGAGCTCACCGAAAGCCTGCCCATGGCCGGGCGCGACGGCGTGGACGCCACGCTGAAGGAACTGCGCAACCTGGGCGTGACGCTGGCCATCGACGATTTCGGCACCGGTTACTCGTCGATGGTGTCGCTGAAGAACCAGCCGCTGAGCCTGATCAAGGTCGACCGTTCGTTCGTGCAAGACGTGCCCGGCGAAGGCGAGCTGCTGATCAAGGCCACAGTGGAAGTGGCGCGCTGCTTCGGCTTGAAAGTGGTGGCCGAGGGGGTTGAAACCCGGGCCCAGCAACTGCGCCTGCGTGCCCTGGGCGTGGACTACATGCAGGGTTACCTGTTCGGCCGGCCGATGCCGAACAACGAGTTCGTGGCCTGGCTGGCGCTGCGCGACACCAGCACGCCTTCAGTGGCCCTGCGCGACACCAGCAACCTCACCCTGGCGCTGCGCGCCTGAGCGCGTGCCCGCTTGGGCGCACGCCGCCAAGCGTCAAGCCGCACTGCGCCGCCCGGTGCAGGCCCAATCTACCCACCAGCCCAGCGGCAGGGCATTGACGACTTGATCGGGCTGCTCGAATTCCGTCACCCGCAGGCCCGCTTGCAGCTCGTGGCTGGAATCGAACCAGCCGCAGCATGGCGCCGCCTCGATCTCGCTCTGTAAGGCCGGCAGCACCTCTTCAATGGTGACGTCCAGGTATTCGGCGCGGGGGGTGCGGGTGAACAGTTTCATGGCGGCGGTCCTCGGTGGGGTGATCAACAGCGTGCCGGCATGGTGCTGCGCCGGCCCGGCCCGGGCCATCACCCCGGCGGCGGGTTCACGGGGGGCCCCACCTTCGGGGGATGGCATGGTGCTGCACGCCGGCCCGAACGCCGCGCAGGCTTCATGCCAAGATCACGCCCATGTGTGGACGCTATGTGGTCGCCTACGACCCGCAAACCCTGGTCAGCGGCTTCAGCCTGACGCGCATCGCGCCGTTCCCGCCGCGCTTCAACGTGGCGCCGATGTCGGCCGTGCCGGTGGTGTACGAAACCCGCGAAGGTGAACGCGTGGGCGAGCTCATGCGCTGGGGGCTGCTGCCGTCATGGGCCAAGGAGCCGGCGCTGGCGGCCAAGCTGAACAACGCACGCGCCGAAAGCGTGGCCGACAAGCCGTCGTTCCGCCAGGCCTTCAGGCGCCGGCGCTGTTTGCTGCCGGCCAGCGGCTACTACGAGTGGCAGACCCATGCCGGCGTGAAGCAGCCCTGGTACATCACGCCAAACGTTAACGATGGTGAACTGCCGCTGTTCGCCATGGCCGGCCTGTTCGAAGCCTGGCGCGCACCGGGCGCCGGCGAGCAAGACCCCTGGCTGCTCACCACTTGCATCATCACCACCGCCGCGAATGCGGCGCTGGCGCCGATTCACGACCGCATGCCGGTGATGATTGAGCGCGCGCATTGGGCACGCTGGCTGGCGCGCGGCCAGCAAGACGCCGCTGCCATGCAAGACCTGCTGCACCCCGCACCCGATGCCGCGGTGCAGGCGCACCCCGTTTCGCGCGCGGTGA
>JAYUPO010000027.1:0-2228 GCA_043760085.1 Burkholderiales bacterium | reverse complement strand
GTTGGCGGCCGCGCCCGTGCCCAAAGGTGCGCTGGTTTTGCTGGCCTTGCAGCGTGCGCGCCAGCAGCGCCACACCGCCACCGCGGTGGTGGCCGGGGTGGTGGCCAGCCTGGCGCTTTCAGTCGCGCTGACGGTGATGGTGGCGAGCTTTCGCCAGGCGGTGGCCGACTGGTTGGGCCAGGTGCTGCCCGCTGACCTGTATGCCCGCACCACGCTGAGCAGCGCCGGGGCCGAGCAGGCCTGGCTGGACGCTTCATTTGCCCAGCAAGCTGCCGCGCTGCCGGGTGTGCTGCGGGTGCAGCCTGCGCGCCTGCGCAGCGTGCAGTTAGATGCCGGCAGCCCGGCCGTGAGCCTGATCGCGCGCGACCTCAGCGACCCGGCGCGCCAACTGCCCTTGGTGGCCGAGCCGCGGCCGCCCACGGCGGGCGAGACCGGCATCTATGTGAGCGAAGCCGCGGCGGCACTGCACCAGGCCCAACCCGGCACCTGGTTGGCCTTGCCGCTGGGCGCCAAAACGGTGAACGCCCGCGTGCTTGGCGTGTGGCGCGACTACGCGCGCCAACACGGCAGCGTCGCCATCGACCTGGCCACTTATCGCGCGCTGACGGGCGACACCCGCATCAACGAACTCGCCCTGTGGCTGGCCCCGGGCGTTGACGCCGCCGCGGTGCAGCAAGCCCTGCTGGCCGCGGCCGGCGGGCCCTGGCTGGAATTTGCCACGCCGGCGCAGTTGCGCGTTCTTTCCATGCGGCTGTTCGACCGCAGCTTTGCCGTCACCTACTACCTGCAAGCCGTGGCGCTGGGCATCGGCCTGGCGGGCGTGGCGGCCAGCTTGTCTGCACAAGTGCTGGCGCGGCGCAAGGAATTCGGCCTGCTCGCCCACCTGGGCCTCACCCGCGGCCAGGTGCTGGCCGTGGTGTGCGGCGAGCTGGCCGCCTGGCTGGCCGCCGGTGCCCTGTGCGGCCTGCTGTTAGGGTTGTTGATCAGCCTGGTGCTGGTCAAAGTGGTGAACCCGCAAAGCTTTCACTGGACCATGGACTTAAGCGTGCCCTGGGCACACCTGGCGCTGCTGGCCGGGGCCACCTGGCTGGCCGGCATTGCCACGGCGGCGTTCAGCGCGCGCGGCGCAGCGGCCCTGCCCGCGCTGCGCGCCGTGAGGCAGGATTGGTAAGCCGCCGCGCCTGGCTACATGGGGCGCTGCCAGCCTGGCTGGGTGCCGCCCCGGGCACCACCCTCCACGCCACCACCCACGCCACCCCCCACACGTCCAGCCACACCGCCAGCGTGCAGCGCGGCGCGGCGTTGCAGTTCCCGCGCGACCATGGTGCCCACCTGGGTGCGCGCATCGAATGGTGGTACCTCACCGGCTGCTTGTTGCGCGCCGACGGCGAGCCCAGCCATGGCTTTCAGCTCACCTTCTTTCGCCACGCCACCGGCCTGGCTGAAAACCTTCCCGGCCGCTTTGCGCCACGCCAGTTGCTGCTGGCGCACACGGCACTGACCGATCTGGCCGCAGCACCCGCCGACCGCCATCGCAGTGCCAGCCGTGCCGCGCGCTGGACCGGCGCGGCGCAGACCCCGCTGGCCGCGGCGGCCACGCACGACACGCGGGTGCACCTGGGCAACTGGCTGCTGCAACGGCGTGACGGCGCTGCGAGCGTGTATGACGCGTCGTTCGGCGTGGCGGACGTTGAACTCACGTTGAGCGCCACCGCCCCCCAACCGCCGCTGTTGCAAGGCGATGCAGGCTGGTCGCAAAAGGGCCCGCAGCCGCATTCGGCCAGCCACTATGTCAGCGAGCCGCAATTGCGCCTGAGCGGCCACCTGCAGCGTGCCGGCCAGCGTGCGAGCGTGCAAGGCCTGGGCTGGCTGGATCATGAATGGAGCGATGAACTCGTGCCCACCGGCGCGGTGGGCTGGGACTGGATCGGCATCAACCTGCTCGACGGCAGCGCGCTCACCGCGTTCAGGCTGCGCCGCGCCGACGGCAGCGCGCTGTGGGCCGGCGGCAGCCACCGCAGCGCCGCGGGTGTCACCCAGGTCTTCACCGCCGGCGCGGTGCGCTTCGATGCCGGCCGGCGCTGGCGCAGCCCGCGCTCGAACGCCAGCTACCCGCTGCAATGGCACCTTCACACCCCGGCCGGCGCCTGGCAATTGCGCGCCCTGGCCGACGACCAGGAAGTCGACGGCCGCACCAGCCTGGCAGGCCAATACTGGGAAGGCTTGAG
>JAYUPO010000026.1:0-5450 GCA_043760085.1 Burkholderiales bacterium | reverse complement strand
GCCTGAACCACAAGGGCGATTTGGCCGAGGGCTTCGATGCCGACATCGCGCTGGTCGACCCGGCGCACAGTTGGACCATCGCCGCCAAGAACTCGCCTTCGACCCAGGGCTACACGCCGTTTGAGGGGCTGGAACTTTCAGCGCGGGTAGACGCCACCTTCCTGCGCGGCATGAAGATCTACGAGAACGGCCAGGTGCTGGGCAAGCCGCGCGGGCAGTATTTGCATCGGCCCACTGCCTGATGAGTTTGCCCCGCGTCGTTCCGGGCGAAGGGTTGCCCGCAGGCACGCCGCAAGTGCCGGTGGCCATCGTGGGCGCCGGCGCCTGTGGCTTGACGGCAGCGTTAATGTTGCGTGACGCCGGCATCGACTGCGTGCTGCTTGAGCGCGATGCCCAGCCGCAAGGTTCGACGGCCTTGTCCAGCGGTTTCATCCCCGCCGCGGGCACGCGCGTGCAGCGCGGCGCGGGGGTGATGGATGACAACGCCGAGCGCTTTGCCGCAGACATCCAGGCCAAGGCTCACGGCAATGCCGCGCTGCACTTGGTGGCCGCCTACACGCAAGCCATCGCGCCCGCGCTCGATGCCTTGCAGGAACGCCACGGCCTGGCGTTCGAGCTGCTCGATGGCTTTCTCTACCCCGGCCACACCGCGCGGCGCATGCACGCGCTGCCGCAGCGCACGGGCGCGGCGCTAATGGCCGCGCTGGAAGCCGCGGCCCTGCGCGCGGGCGCCACTGTGCTGCCGCATGCGCTGGTGCGCGAGCTGCGCTGCGACGCTGATCAGCGCGTGTTGGGTGTGGGCTTTGAACGCCCCAATGGCGCCACCGAATACCTGGCCTGCCAGGCCCTGCTGCTGGCCTGCAATGGTTACGGCGGCAATGCCGAGCTGGTGCAGGAACACCTGCCCGAGATGCACACTGCCGTGTACGCCGGCCACGCCGGCAACGACGGCAGCGCCTTGCGTTGGGGCCGCGAGCTGGGTGCGGCTGTGGCTGATCTGGGTGGTTACCAAGGCCACGGTTCCTGGGCCGTGCCGCACGGCGTGCTCATCACCTGGGCCTTGATGATGGCAGGCGGCGTGCAGCTCAATGCGCGCGGTGAACGCTTTCATGATGAGACGGCCGGCTACTCAGAGGCCAGCGTCCAGGTGCTGGCGCAGCCCGGCGGCGTGGCGTGGAGTGTGTTCGACGAACGGCTACTGGCCCTGGGCCGCGGCTTCCCTGACTTCGTTCAAGCTGAGCACGCAGGCGCGGTGCGCAGCGCGGCCGACGTTCCGGCGCTGGCCGCACTCATCGGTTGCGCGCCCGATGCCGTGGCGCACAGCCTGGCCGGCAAACACCTGGTGGCACCGTTTTACGCGGTCAAGGTCACCGGCGCGCTGTTTCACACCCAAGGTGGTTTGGCCATCGACGCCGACGCACGTGTGCTGCGGTTAAACGGCACTGCGTTGCCCAACCTGCTGGCCGCCGGCGGCGCGGCGCGTGGCGTGTCGGGCAATGCGGTGTGGGGCTATCTCTCGGGCAACGGCTTGCTCAGTGCCGTGGCGGGTGGCTACATCGCGGCGCAAACGCTCATCAAGAGCATCAAGGAATCAGCATGATGACGCTCAAGCAACGCCTGCAAGAGCCCCGCGCGCTGCTGGCGCCGGGGGTGTACGACGCACTGTCGGCGCTGATCGCGGAACAAGCTGGCTTCGAAGCGCTGTACCTTTCTGGCGCGTCCATCGCGTACACGCGGCTGGGCCGTTCAGACGTCGGCCTCACTACCTTCACCGAGGTGCAAGACACGCTGGCGCGCATCACCGAGCGGGTGAGCCTGCCCGTGATCGTCGATGCCGACACCGGCTTTGGCAACGCACTGAACGTGCAGCGCACCGTGCTGGGCCTGGAACGCGCGGGTGCGGCCATGATCCAGCTTGAGGATCAGACCTTCCCCAAGCGCTGCGGCCATCTCGACGGCAAGGCCGTCGTGCCGGTGGCCGAGATGTGCGGCAAGCTGCGCGCCGCGCTCGATGCCCGACGCAGCGCGCAAACCCTGATCCTGGCGCGCACCGATGCGCTCGCAGTTGAAGGCTTGGACGCCGCGCTGGAGCGCGCTGAAAGCTATCTCGCTTGCGGCGTGGATGCGCTGTTCATCGAAGCCCTGCGCAGCCCCGAGCAGATGGCTGCCGCCTGCACCCGGTTTGCCGCACGCACGCCGCTGTTAGCCAACATGGTCGAAGGCGGCAAGACGCCGGTGCAAAGCGTGGCCGCCCTGCAGGCGCGCGGCTTTCGCATCGTCATCTTCCCCGGTGGCACGGCGCGCGCCGTGGCGCACACGCTGCAAGGGTATTACGCCAACTTGCTCGCGCAGGGCAGCACGCAAGCCTGGTCGGCAGAGATGCTGGACTTCGACGGCTTGAATGCCGTCATCGGCACGCCCGAGTTGCTGGCGCGCGGGCAGGGGTATGAATAGGCAGGGTTGGGCTGATGTTGCCTCGGGTCGAGAAGGGAGCTATCGACCCGTTGCCGCCGGTTGCAACGACTGCAATGGAACGTTAGCCGCGGCGAGCCGCTTCAATCACCGCGATGTCGATCTTTCGCATTTGCATCATGGCCTCGAACGCGCGCTTGGCCGCCGCACGGTCGGGGTCGGTGACGGCAGCGATGAGGGCACGCGGCGTGATCTGCCACGACAGGCCCCACTTGTCCTTGCACCAGCCGCAAGCACTTTCCTGCCCGCCATCGGCCACCACGGCGTTCCACAGGCGGTCGGTTTCGGCTTGGTCGTCGGTCGCAATCTGGAACGAAAAGGCTTCGGTGTGCTTGATCATCGGGCCACCGTTCAGGCCGAGACAGGGGATGCCGGCCACAGTGAACTCGACCGTTAAGACGTTGCCCTGCTTGCCCATGGGGTAGTCGCCAGGCGCGTGATGAACTGCTGTTACCGCGCTGTCGGGGAACGTCGCGGCGTAGAACTGCGCGGCGTCCAATGCTGTGCCGTCGAACCAGAGGCAAATCGTGTTCTTGGGGGCCATGTGTGTGCTCCAACTGATGCCGGGCCGTGCATCGTAAGTGCAATGGTTTCGGCGCGAGCCGACATCGCCCGCCACGATGGTAGGCCCACCCTTGCGGCTCGTGACGGCCTCCACCTGTTTGAGCGCCATCGGTACCGTGCCACTGCCAAAGAGCCGCTTGCCGGAGCCGAATACCACCGGAAAGCTGAACAGCCGGCAGCCGTTCGCGCCTCACTCAAACCTGCGCAGATCCTCAATCAGCTTGCCATCATTCGGCAAGCTGCCCGGCGCCACCAGCGCCACATCACCGCGCAGCTTGGTCACGTCTCGGATGCTGCGCGCCACCGCCTCGGTCAAACCTTCGGCTTGAGTGGACGCTTCCACCCGCAGCGTCATGCGGTCGTTGCTCATCTCGCCTTCCACCACCAGCCGGGCGCGGCCCAGCTCAGGGTGGCGGCGCAGCACCTCGGCCACCTGGCTGGGGTGAACGAACATGCCGCGCACCTTGGCCGTTTGGTCGGCGCGGCCGAGCCAGCCCTTGATGCGCGTGTTGCTGCGGCCGGTGGGGCAGGGGCCGGGCAGGATGGCGGAAAGGTCGCCGGTGCCGAAGCGCACCATGGGGTAGTCGGCATTCAACGCGGTGACCACCACCTCGCCCACCTCGCCTTCGGGCACCGGGTCGCCGGTGCCGGGGCGGACGATCTCGACGATCACGCCTTCATCCAGCACCAGGCCTTGGCGGGCCGATGTTTCGTAGGCGATCAAGCCCACATCGGCTGTGGCATAGGCCTGGTAGCCGGTGATGCCGCGCTCGGCCAGCCAGTCGCGCACGCTGGGCGGGAAGGCTTCGCCGCTGACCAGCGCTTTCTTGATCGACGTGATGTTGCTGCCCGCTTCGGCCGCTTTCTCCACCAGGATTTTCAGGAAGCTCGGCGTGCCGATGTAGCCCTGCGGCCGCAGGTCGGCAATGGCCTGCAATTGCAATTCGGTGTTGCCCACGCCGCCGGCAAACACGGTGCAGCCCACGGCCAGCGCGCCGGTTTCCATCATCGAGCCGGCGGGCGTGAGGTGGAAGCTGAAGCTGCAATGCGCCAGGTCGCCTGCGCGAAACCCGGCGGCATACAGCGCGCGCGCCATGCGCCAGTAGTCGCCCGCCATGCCTTCGGGTTCATAGATCGGGCCGGGGGATTGGAACACCCGGCGCGCACCGCGCTGGGCGCCGCGCACCATGCCTTGCCAGCCGATGTTGGACACGCCTCCAAACGGATCCCAGGCTGTGCTGGATGCGCGCGTGGCCTGCTGGCGCGCCAGCAGCTCGCCCTTGCGCAACACGGGCAACTGTGCCAGTGCGCTGCGGCTGGTGATGGACTGGGCATCCACGCCGGCCAGCAGTTCGCCAAAGGCCGCGCTGCGCTGCGCAGCGGCCACCTGGGCGGGCAGGGCGGCGAACTGCGCGGCCGCGCGCTCGGTGGCGCTGCGCGTTTCGAGCACATCGAAAAAGTCAGTCATCCAGGTCGTTCCAAAGCGTTAGTTGACGTTTCAGATCAGCCACAAATTCGCGTGCCTGAGCGCTGCTGGTGAGCAGCTTGTCTTGCCATTCAGGGCTGCTGCGCGAAGGTTTGCGCACCCGCGCAGCGCGAATCGCATCGCCTTCAATGGCTACCCGCGCGATGGCCGTGCCACGGCGTTCAAAGCGGCCTTCGCGCTCGGTGAGGCCCAGGCCCCGCAACTCGCGCTTCAGGGTCTGCAGCGCCTCATCGGGCTTGAAGGGTGAGGGCGAAAAGCCCAAGTCATCGGACATGGCGGCGTCAAGCCAACCAGCGCTTTCTACGCTTGTAGCTCTTCACGTCTTTTAAGCTCTTTCGGTCGCCCCCGCCCATGCCGAGGTAGAACTCTTTCACGTCTTCGTTCTCGCGCAAGGACTTGGCCACACCCTCCAGCACCACACGGCCGTTTTCCAGGATGTAGCCGTAGTCGGCATAGCGCAGCGCCATGTTCGTGTTCTGTTCGGCGAGCAGAAAAGTGGTTCGCTCTTTCGTATTCAAGTCGCGAACGATCTCGAACACCTCTTCCACGATTTGCGGCGCAAGGCCCATCGACGGCTCGTCGAGCAGCACCACTTTCGGGTTGGCCATCAAGGCCCGGCCGATCGCGCACATCTGCTGCTCGCCGCCCGAGGTGTACGCGGCTTGCGCCGAGCGGCGCGTCTTCAGGCGCGGAAAATAGGCGTAGACCTTGTCCAGCGTCCGCGCGATCGCCGCCTTGCCGTCCTGGCGTGGGTAGGCGCCGGTGAGCAGGTTCTCTTCGATCGTCAGGTGCGCAAAACAATGGCGCCCCTCCATCACCTGGATCACGCCGCGGTCGACCATCGCCGAGGTGCTGAGCTTTTCAATGCGCTCGCCGCGCAATTCGATCGAGCCCTTCGTCACCTCGCCACGTTCGCCCGCGAGCAGGT
>JAYUPO010000025.1:0-15392 GCA_043760085.1 Burkholderiales bacterium | reverse complement strand
CGCCGTGCGGGTGCATGAACACCTGCTCAAGCGCGGTGACCTGAAGGCCGAACAACGCCACCGCGCGCAGTTCGCGCTGGCGCAAGACTTCATGAAGGCCGGCTTGTTCGACCGTGCCGAGGCCGCCTTCGCCAGCCTGGACGGCAGCGCCCATGAAGCCGATGCCCAACTCGCCCTGCTGTCGCTGCACGAGCGCGCGCACGACTGGCCGGCTGCCCTGGCCGTGGCGCAGCGCCTGGGCCAGCGCGGCGAAGCCTCGTTTGCCGAGCGCATGGCGCACCACTGGTGTGAGCTGGCGCTGGCCGCGCAAGCCCGCGGCGACAGCGCCGCGACCAACCATGCGCTGGCCCAGGCGCGCATGCTGGCGCCCGATGCGGCGCGGCCCTTGCTCGAACAAGGCGCCGACCTGGCTCGGCACGGCGAGCATGCCGCCGCCCTGACGAACTGGGATGAACTCGCCCAACGCCACCCGGGCGCGTTTGACCTGATTGCGGTGGACTACGCCACCAGCGCACGCGCTGCCGGCACGCTGGCACAGGCGTCGGCGCAAGCAGTGCTGATGCAAGGCTTGCAGCGCCAGCCCACCGTGGCGCTGTTGCGTGCAATCGATGCCTTGCAGGGCACGCAAAGCGAAGCGCGCTGGGCGGCATTCCTGTCCACCCACGCCAGCCTGGCCGCGGCGGCTGAACTGCTGGTCATTCCAGCCAGCCAGTGGCAGGCCACCACCCAAGGCGTGCTGCACAGCGCCATCCAGCGTGCCGGCCAGCCCTTGCAGACCTTCGCCTGTGCAGCCTGCGGTTTTGAAGCGCAGCAGTACTACTGGCAATGTCCGGGTTGCCTGAACTGGGACAGCTACCCCACCCAGCGCGGCGGCGAGGCCGCGGCGTAAGAGCGCGCCCAGGCCTGTCACTTCGCGCCAGGCCCGACTTGCTTGAATGCTGGCGCGCGCGACGCCAGCGCACTCAGCCTGCGGCCGCGATGCGCTGCTCCACCAGCGCCAGCACCGCCTCCAGGCTGGGCCGCTGGCCGATGCCGCCGATGCTGGCCACGCCGCCTGGGCCGGTGATGCCGGCATTGCTGGGTTCATGGTCGCAGTAAATGCCGATGGTGGGCCGGCCCAGCGCGGCACCCAGATGGGTGAAGCCGGTGTCGAGCCCGACGATGAGCCGTGCCGGCGCCAGCACCGCGGCCATCTCACCCACACCCAGGAACGGTGGCAGCACGCCGCCGCAGGCCTGGGCAATGCGCGTGGCCAGAGCATGTTCTGCGCCGCTGCCCCACAGCACCACAGGCGTCCAGCCCTGGGCCTGCATGCGCTGGCCCACGGCCACCCAGTGCGCCTGCGGCCACAACTTCTCGGGCCGGCTGGCGTTGGGGATCAACACCGCGCACGGCGTGGGCGCCGGCCACACGGCCGGGGCCGGGCGCAGGCCGAAATCGGGCGGCGTCGTGGGCAAGGCATAACCCAGGTGTGCTGCGGCCAGCATGCGGCTACGCTGCACAGCGTGCTCACCCCATGGTGCGCTGGCGCGGCGGTCGTACAACAGCGACGCCAGGCCTTCGCGGGCCGACGGCCAGTCCGGCCCGGCCACCACGGCGCCCCCGGCCAGGCGGGCCCAGCACACGCTCTTGAGCAGGCCTTGCAGGTCGAGCACCAGATCGAAGCGCTGCGCCTGCAATTCGCGGCGCAGCGCGGCCATCTCACGCCAGGTGGCGGCGCGATGCAAGGCGCGGCGCCACTTGCGCCAGCGCAGTGGCCACACCCGCTGCACACCCGGGTGCAGGGCCACGATGGGCGCGAACGGCGGCTCCACCAGCCAATGCACCTGCAAGCCAGGCCGCTGCGCGAGCATGTCGTTCAGCGCCGGCAGCGCGTGCACCACGTCGCCCATCGACGAGGTTTTGACGATGAGGACGCGCACCGCGTTAACGTTTACCGTCAGCCAGGCCGCCGAGCCGGGCCTCGGCCACCAGCGCGGGGTTGAAGCGCGCGTCGTTGTACATCTTGAACTGGCGGTAGACCTTGAAATAGGCGCGCCCGGCCTGCGCATCGGCCAGCAGTTCGTCCAGGCAGCGCCCCAGGTCTGCGCGCTGTTCAAGCAGCCGCGCCAGCTTGGCCTGGCTGGCCGCGCGGTGGGCGTCATCGACATCGGCGCGCGCCGCCTGGGCACGCATGGCATGGAGCTTCAAGGCCATGATCGACAGCCGGTCGATCATCGCCCCGGCCGTCTCGCTGTTCAGCCGCGCGCCCGCCGCTGCGGTGGCGCGCGGCGCATCGCCGGCGGCCGACGCCTCGTCCACCAACCCCAGCGCCAGCAGCAGCAGTTCGTCGATGCGCTCGGTGGCATCGTTGCGCGCCTGGTTGAAACCGTCGATGGCGCGCTTGTTGGCCGCGATCTGCTCGGCACCCACCTGGGTGCGCCGCGCCAGGTCTTCTTCAGCCCATAACTGCGCGTTGCAGCGGTGGTTGGTGTGCAGCCATTGCCACAGCGCGGGCAAGGTCTCGGTACTGGCGCCGGCCGGCCAGCGGGGCCGAGCCAGCAAGGCGTCGTGCGTGGCCACCACTTGCGCGGCTTGGGGCAAAGGCTCGGTCATGGTTGGGGCCATCGGCATGGCGCGTCGTGCTGCGGGGGGCGCCGATTATCAGCGGCGCGTGCCATTGCCTCGCCCTGCCGCAGGCGTCAACGCTGTGGCGCCAGGCCGCGCGCCGAGGGTGTCAACGCACCCCTGCCGGGGCGCGCGCCGAGGGTGTCAACGCGCCCCTGCCGGTGCGCGTTGGTGCGCATGCCGGTGCCACAATCCGGCGCCGCCAAGCCCCCGGTTCACCAAGGGGCAACCACCTCCAGGAGTACCCCAAGATGTTGAAGAAATTCGTCGCCGCGATGCTGTCGCTGCTGGCCGCCGTGGCGTTTGCCGCTGTCGATGCAAACAAGGCCACCTTGGCCGAACTCGAAGCCGTGAAAGGCATTGGCCCGGCCATCGCCGGCAAGATTCTTGACGAGCGCAAGAAGGGCAACTTCAAGGACTGGAACGACATGATCACCCGCGTACAAGGCGTGGGCGAGGGCAATGCGGTCAAGTTCTCAGAAGCTGGCCTCACCGTGGCCGGCGCCACCTTCAAGGGTGCGGCTCCTGCTGCACCTGCGGCCGCCAAGCCGGCCACGCCAGCCACACCGGCCACACCCGCGGCTGCGGCCAAGCCCGCTGCCGCGCCGGCACCTGTGGCGGCGCCTGCCACGTCTGCCACGCCAGCCAAGCCCGCGGTAGCCGCCATGCCGGCCAAGGCTGACGACAAGGCCATGGCCAAGGCTGACCCGAAGGCCGACAAGGAAGCCGCGAAGAAGGCCATGGCCGACGAGAAGGCCAAGGCCAAGGCTGACAAGGAAGCCAAGCCCGTTGCCGCCGCGGCTTCAGGCGCCAAGAAGTAAACCGCTGGCGCTTTGAGCAAATGTGGCTGTAGCCACTTTGCTCAACCCCCGAGGGGCGGCCGACGTTTACCGGCGGCCCGGGGGGCGAGTTCAAGCGCCGCTGAGAAGGGCCCCGCCGAGCGGGGCCCTTTGCGTTTCCCAGCCGAAAAAGTTCAGCACTTCCGTGCGCCGCGCTTGCGTGTCGGCCTGGCCAAGCGCCATCAGCTCGCGCGTGTACGAGCTTTCGAACAACAGGTAACTGGCCAAGGCGGCGCCGCTCGCGTCGCGCCCGCGCCCGCTCACGCCCACGCCGCGCAACAGGGCGCGCACCGGCGTCGGTAACTCGCCCAGGTGTTTGGCGGCAATGTCGTCCAGGCGCTGCGAAGGCGCAATAACCAATGCCTGAACAGGACGCAAGGGCGTGGCCAGGCGGGCGTCTTGCGGCAACAGCGCCAGGGTGCGGTTGATGCGCTGCATGCGTTCCACGTCCACCGCCAGGGCGTCGAGGAAGATGCCCGACAGCGAGTGCCCGGCAATCTGCGCCAGGCTGGGGTAGCCGGTGTTGGGCGCCAGGCGGCCCGGCGGCTCGTGCATGCGCCCGGCGCCAATGATGAGCACGCGCTGCGCTCCCAGGTGAATGGCCGGCGAGATGGGGGCGGTCTGGCGCATCGAGCCGTCGCCGAACCACTGCGTGGCCTGGCCCGCCGGCAACTCGCTGGCCGGGAAGACGAAGGGAATCGCCGACGACGCCAGCAAGTGCGCATGGCTCAAACTTGTGCTCAGCGCCACGCGCTGCGAACGCACCCACGGCGCCAGCGCTGCGGCCGACTCATAGAAGGTGACATGCTCGCCCGAGGTGTAGCTGGAGGCCGTGACGGCCAAGGCCTGCAGGTGGCGCCCGCGCAGCATGCGCGGCAGGCGTTCGAACGGCACCATGTCTTGCAACAGCCGCGCCAAGGGCGAGTTGTCGAGCAACGAGCGCGGCCGTGCCCGGCGCCAGCGCGCGATCACCCAGCCGATGGACAGCATGGTTAGCCACTGCGCGCCGCTGCGGATCACGCCCAGCGAGTCGGCGCGGTAGACCTGGTCGGCGCGGAAGTTTTCCCACACCTGAGCCATGCCTTGCACGGCGGCGTCGAACTGATCGGCATTGCAGGCCAGCGCCGCAGCATTGATGGCGCCGGCCGAGGTGCCACAGATCACGCCAAAAGGGTTGCGCCGCTGCGCCGTGCCCAGGCTGGCTTCACGGCGCATTTGTGCAATGGCACGCAGCACGCCCACTTGGTAGGCCGCGCGCGCGCCCCCGCCGCTGAGCACCAGGCCGGTCAGCGGCGTTTCATACATGTCGTGGCAACGCCGTCAATCCTTGTGGCCACGGCCGTGGCCCTTGCCATGACCGCGGCCACGTTCGCCTTTGTCGTTACCGTGGCCAGCCTGGCCGTGCTGGCGCGGGTGGCCGGCCATCACGTGCTGGTGGTACCACTGGTCTTGCACGAAGTACACCGGCCTGCCGCAGGCCTGGTAGCGGTGGCAATGCTTGCCCCATTTTTTTTGGTGGCCGGGCGGCACCCACAAGTACACCGGCTCGATGGGCCGTGCCTGCACCACACGCGGCGCAACCACCACCACCGGCTGCGCCACCACCACGGCGGGCTGCGGGAAGCGGCCGATGTCGATGCGGCCGTAGACGCCGGGTTGGCTGATCTGCACAGACACGCCCACGTCGGCGGCCTGGGCGAACGAGGTGCTGGCGGCCAGGGCGGCGAGCAAGAGGGTGTGCTTGAGCATGGTCGGGCTCCAATTGAACGAGGGGTGCCAGCCCAACGCAGTGGGCGCTCGCAGGGTTGGCAGCCGGTGGGCTGCCATGTTTGCCAAGCGTCACACAGTTGTGAGCGCTTGTAGCCGCGCAATAGCCAAGCAATAACCGCCTAGTCGTACACCACTTCGGCCATGCCGTCGGGCGCACCGGCGCGCCAGCACTCCAGCGCTTCGTCAGTGGGCCAGAAGCGCGCGGCGTCGCCCAGGTCGAGTTCAGCGGCCACGCCGGGGCGCTTGAGCTTCACCCGCACCGCCAGGCCTTGCGTCAGCTCGCCTTGCTCGGTGGCTACGCGCCGCGCCGGCCAACTGCGCAGCACGGCGTCCACCGCCGGCGCGCGGCCGTTCACGGCAACCGCCAGGTGGCGGCCAAAGCGCGCGCGCGCGCCGGCCAGATCCCAGACCTTGGCCACCGTCAGGCGCAGGCCGCCGGCGAAGCGGTCGGTCTGCACCTTGCCTTGCACGACGATGAGTTCGTCTTCCTTCATCTGCTCGCGGTGGGCGTCGATGAGTTCTTCATTCATCACCGCCTCGATCGATTCGCTGCGGTCGTCGAGCTTGAAGATCACGACGCGCCCACGCTGGCCGTTCACCTGCCGCATGTCGCTGACGATGCCGGCCAGCAATTGCGGTTCGCGCGAATCCACCAGGTCGGCGATGCGCTGCTTGCAAAAGCGCCGCACCTCGGCCTCGTTTTGCTCGAACAGGTGGCCGCTGAAGTAAAAGCCCAACGCCTGTTTTTCCATCATCAGGCGCTCGCGCACGCTCCAGGCCGGCGCGGCCACCAGCGCCGGCTCATGGGTGGAGGCGGCATGTGAATCGGCAAAGTCGAACAGACCGCCCTGCCCTTCATGGGCCGACTGCGTTTCGGCCCAGTCCATGGCCAGGCTCACGCTGGCCAGCGCACTGGCGCGCTGGGGGTGCAGCCGGTCGAAGGCGCCGGCCTTGATCAGCGCCTCGATCACCCGCTTGTTCACGCGCTGGCGATCCACGCGCGCGCAAAAGTCGAACAGGCTGCGGTAGGGCCCGCCGCCATCGCCCGCTGTGCCCTCGCGCGCCGCGACGATGGCCTCGATGGCGCCCGCGCCCGTGCCCTTGACGGCGCCCAGGCCATAGCGCACCAGGGTGTCGCTGACGGGCTCGAACCGGTGCCCACCGCGGTTCACATCCGGCGGCTCGAATGAAACGTTAAATTGGCGCGCATCGTTCAGCAGCACCTTGAGCTTGTCGGTGTTGTCGGCCTCCACGCTCATGTTGGCGGCGTAGAACTCGGCCGTGCAATGCACCTTCAACCAGGCGGTGTGATAGGCCAGCACCGAATAGGCCGCGGCATGGCTTTTGTTGAAGCCATAGCCGGCAAATTTCTCCATCAGGTCGAAGACTTCATCAGCCTTGGCCTGCGCGATGCCCTGGCGCGCCGCGCCGTCGCGGAAGGCCTCGCGCTGCTTGGCCATTTCCTCGGGGCTTTTCTTGCCCATGGCGCGGCGCAGCAGGTCGGCCGCGCCCAGCGAAAAGCCGGCCAGCACCTGCGCGGCCTGCATCACCTGTTCCTGGTAGACCATCACGCCATAGGTTTCACCGAGCACCGTTTCGAGCAGCGGGTGCGGGTAGCTCACCGGCTCCTTGCCGTGCTTGCGCGCCACGAAGGTGGGGATGTTCTCCATCGGCCCGGGGCGAAACATGGCGTTCAAGGCGAACAGGTCTTCGATGCGGCTGGGCTTGGCCTCTTTGAGCATGGACTGCATGCCGCGGCTTTCAAACTGGAACACGGCTTCGGTCTGCCCCAGCGCGAACAGGCGGTAGACCTTGGGGTCATCCAACGGCAGTTTGTCGTAGTCGAAGCCGGCGTGTTGCGGCCGGCGCGCGAGCACAAATTCCTTGGCCAGCTCCAGGATCGTCAGCGTGGCCAGGCCGAGAAAGTCGAACTTCACCAGGCCGATGGCTTCCACATCGTTCTTGGCAAACTGGCTCACCGCCGAATCGCTGCCCGGCTGCTGGTACAGCGGGCAGAAGTCGGTGATCTTGCCCGGCGCGATCAGCACGCCGCCGGCATGCATGCCCACGTTGCGCACCAAGCCTTCAAGCCGCATGGCCAGCGTCAGCAGTTCGGCCACCTCTTCTTCGGCGGCTTCGCGCTGGTTCAGTTCGGGCGCTTCCTTGCGCGCATAGATCACACCCGGGTCAGGCTTGTCCGGCACACGCGCCAGCGTCACCTGCTTGCCCGGCGGCGCCGGAATCAGCTTGGCGATGCTGTCGACATGGCCGTAACTCATGCCCAGCACGCGGCCCACATCACGCAGCGCGGCCTTGGCGGCCATGGTGCCGAAGGTGGCGATCTGGCTCACAGCGTCGCGGCCGTAGCGGGCCTTGACGTAATCGATCACTCGTTCGCGGTTGGCCTGGCAGAAGTCGATGTCGAAGTCGGGCATCGACACCCGCTCGGGGTTGAGGAAGCGCTCGAACAGCAGGTTGTAGCGCAGCGGGTCCAGCCCGGTGATGAACAGCGCATACGCCACCAGCGAGCCGGCGCCCGAACCGCGCCCCGGGCCCACTGGGCAGCCGTTGGCCAGGGCCCACTTTATGAAGTCGCTGACGATGAGAAAGTAGCCCGGAAAGCCCATCTTCAAGATCACGCCGATCTCGAATTCGAGCCGCGCCACATAGCGCGGGCGTTCGTGCTCGCGCTGCGCGGCGTCGGCAAACAGAGCGGCCAGGCGTTGCTCCAGGCCGTCGAGCGCCACCTGGCGGAAATAGTCTTCCAGGCCCTGCCCATCTGGAATGGGGAAGTTGGGCAACTGCGGCTGGCCCAGCACTAACTCCAGGTTGCAGCGGCGCGCAATGTGTACCGTGTTCTCCAGCGCTGCGGGCAGGTCGGCAAACAGCGCCTGCATCTGCTGGCGCGTCTTGAAGTGCTGGTCGGCCGTGAAGCGTTTGACGCGACGCGGGTTGGCCAACGTTTCGCCGTCGGCGATGCACACGCGCGCTTCGTGCGCTTCAAAGTCCTCAGCCTGCAAGAACTGCACCGGGTGTGTGGCCACCACCGGCAACGCCAGCGCGGCCGCCAGTTGCGCCGCAGCGCGCACATGAGGCTCGTTGCTGGCAGCATCAAAGCGTTGCAGCTCGATGTAAAAGCGCCCCTTGAAGATGCCCGCCAGTTCCTCGGCCAAGGCCCGCGCCCGCGCCGCATCGCCTTGCAGCAAGGCGCTTCCGATGGCGCCGCCGTCGGCGCCCGACAGCGCGATCAACCCCGCAGAAAATTCATTCAGCCAAGCCCACTGCACCCAGGCCTGGTTGCGCTGGCTGTTCTGCGTCCAGGCCCGCGCCAGCAGGCCGCACAGGTTCAGGTAGCCGGCATGGTTTTGCACCAGCAAGGCCAGCCGGCTGGGCTGCTTTTCGCCGGCTTCGGGCTGCATCCACAGGTCCACGCCGATGATCGGTTTGATGCCCTGGGCGCGGCACGCCTGGTAGAACTGCACCGCGCCGAACAGGTTGCCCAGATCCGTCAACCCCAGCGCCGCCTGGCCGTCTTGCGCCGCGGCGGCCACGGCTTCGTCGATGCGCAACATGCCGTCGACAACGGAGTATTCGGTGTGCGTGCGCAGGTGGACAAAGTTCATCGCCAAGATTGTAGGCAGCGGGTCTCGCAGCGTGGGCGAAACGCCTTCCTACAATCCAAGCATGAAGGCCCTGGCATTGAAATTCTTCGGCGTGCTGCTGCTGCTCACCGCGCTCACGCTGGCCCTGACGCAAGCCCCCGACTGGCCGGTGCAGGCGCTGGTGGCGCGCTGGGCGCTGCCGCCGTCAGACTTCATTGAAGTCAAGGGCCAGCTCGTGCATGTGCGCGACGAAGGCCCCAAGAGCGACCCCGAACCCGTGCTGCTGCTGCATGGCACCTCGGCCAGCCTGCACACCTGGGAAGGCTGGGCCGCGGCGCTGCGCCCGCAGCGCCGCGTGATCACCGTCGACCTGCCCGGCTTCGGCCTGACCGGGCCCAACGCCACGGCCGACTACCGTGGCGACACCTATGCCCAATTTGCGCTCGACGTGATGGACGCGCTGAAGGTGCCGCGCTTCGTGGTCGGCGGCAATTCATTGGGCGGCGAGGTGGCGTGGCGCACCGCGTTGCTGGCGCCACAACGGGTGAGCAAGCTGATCCTGGTGGATGCCGGCGGGCCGCCATTCAAGCCGATCTCCGTGCCCATCGCCTTCACCTTCGCGCGCCTGCCGGTGTTGAACAAGGTGCTCGACTGGATCTTGCCGCGCGTCTTTGTCCTGGCCAGCTTGCGCAGCGTGTATGGCAATCCGGATCTGGTCACCCCGGCCCTGGTCGAGCGCTACTACGAACTGACACTGCGCGAGGGCAACCGACGTGCGCTGGTGCAGCGCTTCCAGCAAACGGTGATCGGCCAGGACAGCGAACGCATCGCCGGCTTGAAGCTGCCCACGCTCATCTTGTGGGGCGGGCGCGACCGACTGATCCCGCCTGAAACGGCACAGGTCTTTGCGCGCGCCATAGCCGGCAGCCGCGTGGTGATGTTCGACGCCCTGGGCCATGTGCCGCATGAAGAAGACCCGGCGTTGACTGTCAAGCCCGTGCTGGCGTTCTTGCAGGGGAGCTGACATGTCGCGCCCAGAGGCAGGCCCCCACCCAGGCCCCTTGATCGTGCGCTTGCGCAACTGGATCGGCGACGTGCTGCTGGGCCTGCCCGCGCTGCAACTGCTGCACGACCACGGCTACGCGCTGCAATTGGTGGGCAAGCCCTGGGCCGCCGAGCTGTTGCGTGGCCAGGGTTGGGTCGTGCACACGCGGCCTGAGACTTCGCTGCACGAGCGCGTGGCGCAGTTGCACGGGCTCAAACAAGGGGCTGCACAGGCCGACGCGGGATTCGCGCGACGCGACAACGCCCTGGTCTTGCCGTACTCGTTTTCTTCAGCGCTTGAAATGCGCCTGGCCGGCCTGCGCGCCGTGGGCGTGCGCCACGAGGCACGCGGCTGGCTGCTGGCGCGCAGCGAACCGTTCAGCCAGCGCGTGCACATCGTTGAGAGCTTTTATGAGCTGGCGTGCCGCTTCCTGCGCTTGCCGCCCGAGTCGGCAGCGCCCGCCGCACTGCGCTATCTCATCGACCCCGCGCGCGCGAACGAGGCCCGCGAGGCGCTGGCCGCGGCGGGGCTGGCACCGGGCTTCATCGTGCTGTGCCCGTTTGCGGGCGGCAAGTCGGAGCGGCAAGACAAGGTCTGGCCGCACTTCGCGGAGCTGGCGCGCCGGCTGCATGAGCAAGGCCACGCGCTGGTCGTGGGTGCCGGCAACGCTGCCGAAGCGCAAGCCGCCGGCGAGCAATTCGGCGGCCTGGCCAGATGCTTGCGCCTGCCGCTGAATGCCTTTGCCGCGGTCTTGCAGCAAGCGCGCTTGGTGATTGCCAACGACACCGGCCCGGCCCACCTGGCTGCGGCCGTGGGCACGCCACTGCTGGGGGTGATGGGCCCGACCAAGCCCGAACAATGGGCGCCCTGGGGGCCGGGTGTGCACATCATCAAACGCCACCCCGAGTGGCCGCCGCTTGAGCCGGTGCTGGCGCGCATGCAGGCATTGCTGCAACTGCCTTCGCCACAACGCAGCCTGGTCTTGCTTTGACATGGCGCACAAACAGGGAACTCCCTCTCGCAAAGCCATGTTCCTCGACCGTGACGGGGTGATCAACCTCGACCATGGCTACGTCTTCGAGCCCGAGCGCTTCGACTTCGTGCCCGGCATCTTCGAGCTGGTGCGACACGCCAACGACATCGGCTGGCCGGTGGTAGTGGTCACCAATCAGTCGGGCATTGCGCGCGGGATGTACAGCGAAGCGGCGTTCTCAGACCTGATGGCCTGGGTGCAGGAATGCTTTGCCGAACACGGCGCGCAAATTGACGACCTGCGCTATTGCCCACATCACCCTGATGCCGTGATCGGCCGCTACCGCAAGCGCTGCGAATGCCGCAAGCCGGCCACCGGCATGTTCCTGGCAGCGGCAGCGCAACTGGGCCTGGACATGGCCGGCTCGCTGATGGTGGGCGACGGCGCGCGCGACATGCAGGCTGCGCTGGCCGCCGGCGTGGGCCAGCGTTGCTGGCTCGGCGCCACGGCAGCACAGGCCAGCCGCGAGCAGGCCCTGGCGGTGGCCAGCCTGGCCGATGTGCAGGCCCTGCTGCCCAAACCTCATGCTGCAACGGACACATGAGGCGCTGGGCCGTTCCCAAGACGAATACCGCAGTGCGCAGCACGGTTGCCTGATGAGCCACGAGCCCCGGACCCTGCCTGATTGCCTGGCGCGCGCGCCGCACTGCCGCGTGCTGGTGATGGGCGACGTGATGCTCGACCGCTACTGGACGGGTGAGGTGGCGCGCATCTCGCCCGAAGCGCCGGTGCCGATCCTGAAGGTCAGCGGCGTGCAAGACCTGCCCGGTGGCGCCGGCAACGTGGCGCGCAACATCGCCGCGCTGGGTGCCCAGGTCACGCTGGTCGGTGTGGTGGGGCAGGACGAAGGCGCGCAGGCCCTGGGCGCCATGTTGCTTGATGCCGGCATCGACGCCCGGTTGCATGTCGATGCCAGCCTGCGCACCACCATCAAGCTGCGCGCCATGGGCCAACACCAGCAGCTCATGCGCATCGACTTCGAAGGCACGCCCGGCCCCGACGTGCTGCTGGCCGCCAGCGCCGAGCTGGAAAGCCTGCTGGCGCAGCACGACGCCGTGGTGTTGAGTGACTACGGCAAGGGCACCTTGCGGCATGTGGCGCGGCTGATTGCCAGCGCGCGGCAAGCCGGCAAACCGGTTTTCGTCGACCCCAAGGGCGACGACTACGCGCGCTATGCCGGCGCCAGCGTCATCACCCCCAACCGCGGTGAGCTGCGCGCGGTGGTGGGCGCCTGGGCCGACGACGCGGCGCTGCATGACAAGGCGCAGGCCTTGCGTGAACGGCTGGGCCTGCAGGCGCTGCTGGTCACGCGCAGCGAAGAAGGCTTGTCCTTGTTCCTGCCCGGCCAGGTGTTGCACGAACACGCGCAGGCGCGCCAGGTGTTTGATGTTTCGGGCGCGGGCGACACCGTCATCGCCGCCTTGACCGTGCTGCGGGCCAGCGGTGCCGATTGGCCGCTCGCCGTGCGCGCGGCTAACGCCGCCGGCGGCGTGGCCGTGGGCAAGCTGGGGGCGCAGACCGTGAGCGCCGCCGAACTGCGCGACGCGCTGGCACAGCTTGACGCACAAGACACCCGCGCTCATGCCGGCGAACAGGCCTTGCCCATGAATGCCCTGCAAGCCCAAGCCTGGATGGCACGCCAAAAGGCCCTGGGCCACAAGGTGGTGATGACCAACGGCTGCTTCGACCTGCTGCACCCCGGCCACCTGGACTACCTGGAAAAGGCCCGCGCGCTGGGCGACGCGCTGATCGTCGCGCTGAACACCGACGCTTCCGTGCAGCGCCTGAAAGGCCCGGCGCGGCCGATCAACGACCTGGTCACACGCGCCACCATGATGGCCGCACTGGGCGCGGTGGATGCCGTGGTGGCCTTCGGTGAAGACACGCCCGAGCAACTCATCAGCGCCCTGTTGCCGCATGTGTTGGTCAAGGGTGGCGACTACACCGCCGAGCAAGTGGCCGGTGGCCAAGCCGTGCGCGCGGCGGGCGGCGAGGTTCGAATCCTGCCGTTCCTGGCGGGCCACTCCTCCAGCCAACTCATCGCGCGCATTCGCCAGCGCGAGCCGGGTTGACCGGCAGCGCTTTTCATCGGCATCCCTTTAATCGCCAGGCCTCCCCCATGAGCGACCTCACCGAACTGTTGCGCCAGGATCTGCATCACGCCACACAGGGCCTGCAGGCGCTTAACGATCCGAACTACTTGCGCCAACTCGAACGCGCGGCGCTGCTGCTGGCACGTGCGCTGCGCGCGGGTGGCAAGCTGCTGATCTTCGGCAACGGCGGCTCGGCGGCCGATGCCCAACACATTGCCGCCGAATTGATGGGCCGCTTCGAGCGCGAACGCCCGGCGCTGCCCGCGCTGGCGCTCACGGTGGACAGCTCCCTGCTCACCGCCTGGAGCAACGACTATGCGTTCGAGTCGGTGTTTGCGCGCCAGATCGAAGGCCTGGGCCGCGCGGGCGATGTGGCATGGGGCTTGAGCACCTCGGGCAACTCGCCCAACGTGGTGGCCGCCATGCAGCGCGCCCGCGAGCTGGGCCTGTACACCCTGGCGTTTTGCGGCGGCAGCGGTGGCAAGCTGGCCGGCATGGTGGATTGCGCGGTGGTGGCACCCATGAGTGCCACGGCGCGCATCCAGGAAGCTCATCTCATCAGTTATCACACCCTGTGCCATGCGTTGGACGCAGTGTTCGCCGCGCCGGCCACCCTCACGCTCGATTGAATCGCGCTACGGCGCCAGGTCGAACACCAGCACCTCGGCGCCAGCACCTGCGCTCAATTCAACGGCTGACTCGCCGCGCAGCAGCGCCGCATCGCCGCCGTCAAGCAGCGTGCCGTTCACGCGCAGCGCGCCGCGAATCAGGTGCACATACACCAGGCGGCCCGGCGCCCATTCAAGTCGTGCGTGTTCGCTGCCGTCGAACAAGCCTGCGTACAGCGCCGCATCGGCATGTGCGGTGATCGAGCCGCCGCGGCCGTCTTCACTGGCCACCAGGCGCAGGCGGCCGCGTTTGTCCGCTTCAGTGAAATGTTTTTGCTCGTAGCCCGGCGCGATGCCTCCGCGGCGCGGCAGCAGCCAAATTTGCAGAAAGTGCGTGGGGTCGGAGGCGGAGTGGTTGAACTCGCTGTGGCGCACGCCGGTGCCGGCACTCATGCGCTGCACATCACCCGGGCGGATGATGCCGTGCTCGCCGCTGGTGCCCAGGCTGTCTTCATGGGCCAAGGCACCGCTGAGCACATAGCTGACGATTTCCATGTCGCGGTGGCCATGCGTGCCGAAGCCCGTGCCTGGCGCGATGCGGTCTTCATTGATGACGCGCAGGTTGCCAAAACCCATGTGCGCCGGGTCTTGATAGCCGGCGAATGAAAAGCTGTGCTGGCTGTTCAGCCAGCCGTGGTCGGCCTGGCCGCGTTCGGCACTCTTGCGCAGGGTGAGCATGGCGCTTTCTCCGTGGACAAAGCCGCACTGTAAAGCGCCCGGCGGCCTGGCCTACGATGGTGGCGCATGAAACCTGCCGCCACCCTGCCCACACCACTGGTGGGCCGCTTCGCGCCTTCGCCCACCGGGCCGTTGCACGCCGGCTCGCTGGTGGCTGCGCTGGCCAGTTGGCTGGATGCGCGCGCGCAAGGTGGGCGTTGGTTGGTGCGCATCGAAGACGTTGATGCGGCGCGCTGCCCACACGGCATGGAGGACATCATCCTGGGCCAATTGGCGCAGGTGGGCCTGCACGCGGACGAGCCGCCGCTACGCCAGGGCGAGCACGGCGCGCGCTATGAAGCCGCGTTGCGGCAGTTGCTGGCCCAGGGCTGGGCCTACCCCTGCGGCTGCACGCGGCGCGAGATCGACGAGGTGTGCCTGGGCCTGGGCCTGGAGCGCCAGCGGCATGAAGACCGCGTCTACCCCGGCACCTGCCGTGGCGGCCTGCACGGCCGCCCAGCGCGTGCCGTGCGCATGCTTACCGAACGGGCCGGTCAGCCCAGCCTCGTGATGTGGCAAGACCGCCGGCTGGGTGCGCAGCAGCAAGACGTGGCGCGTGCAGTGGGTGACTTCGTGCTCAAGCGGGCCGACGGACCCTGGGCCTATCAACTCGCCGTGGTGGTGGACGATGCGCGCCAGGGCGTGACGCACGTGGTGCGCGGTGCCGACCTGGCCGACAACACGGCGCGCCAGATCTGGCTGCAACGCGCACTGGGCCTGGCTACGCCCAGCTACCTGCATGTGCCGCTGGTGCTGGCGTGCGACGGCGAAAAACTGTCGAAGCAAAACGGCGCCGCGGCGCTGGACTTGAGCGACCCAATCAAAGCCCTGCAAGAGGCAGCACAGACACTGGGCCTGCCCCCGCTGGCGGCTGCCAACACGGCTGAATGGCTGCAAGGCGCGGTGCCGCAGTGGGCCGCGCGCTGGCTGACCAAAGGCATGCCCGAAGCAGTGGCATCATCGCGCGCTTTTCCCAACCCTCAGGACACGACATGATCACCACCACCTCGGGCCTTCA
>JAYUPO010000024.1:0-2232 GCA_043760085.1 Burkholderiales bacterium | reverse complement strand
CGCACTGGGAAAAGAAGGCCGCCGAGGTGGTGGCGCTGGAGCGCGCCACGCTGTACGGCATCGTCATCTACAACAACAAGCGGGTGAATTTCGGCCAGGTCGATGCCAAGGCGGCGCGTGAGATCTTCATTCGCGAGGCGCTGGTGCACGGCGAGTGGGACACCAAGCTGCCCTTCCTGGCGCACAACGAGAAGTTGATCCGCCAGGTGGAAGAACTCGAGCACAAGGCGCGCCGGCAAGACGTGCTGGTGGACGATGAACTCATCTTCGCGTTCTACGACCAGCAACTGCCCGGCGATGTCTGCTCCGGCGCGAGCATGGAGCGCTGGTACCGCGATGAAATCAAGCGCCAGCCCACGCTGCTGCAACTCACGCGCGACGAACTGATGCGCCACGAGGCCGCCGGCATCACCACCGCCACGTTTCCGAAAACCGTGCGCCTGGGCGGCATCGATTGCCTGGCCGAATACCTGCATGAGCCGGGTGATGTGCGCGACGGCATCACCGTCACGGTGCCCATCTACGCGCTCAACCAGGTGAACGAGGAACGTTGTGACTGGCTGGTGCCCGGCATGTTGCGCGACAAGGTGCTGGCGCTGGTGAAAAGCCTGCACCAGCGCCCGCGTTCGCGCCTGCTGCCCTTGCCGGAATACGTGGCCGAGTTTTGTGCCAGTGCCACGTTCGCCCACGGCGAACTCATCGACACCTTGCTCAAGGCGGTGCGCGAACGCACGCAGCTCGCCGTGCAGCGCAACGACTTCAAGCTCGACACGGTTCCGGCGCACCTGTTCATGAACTTCCGTGTGGTGGACGAGCATGGCCGCCAGCTCGCCATGGGCCGCCACCTGGCCACGCTGAAAGCAGAGTGGGGCAGCCAGGCGCGCAGCGCGTTCCAGGCCCTGGCCACGCTGAAGCTCAGCGCCGCGGCCAGCGCACCGGCCGCCAGCCCTTCCACACTTGCAAGCGGCGCACGAGGCGTGGTGGCCCAGGTCAGCGGCAAGGCTGCGCCTGCCCTTGCGGAGCCGCCGGCGGCCGTGGCGCAGGCCTACACCAGTTGGTCGTTCGGCGAACTGCCGGAGCTGCTTGAGCTGCGCAAGGGCCAGCAAACCTTGATCGGGTTTCCTGCGCTGATCGACAAAGGCACACATGTCGAGATCGAAGTCTTCGACGAACCCGACACCGCTGCGCAGCGCCACCGTGAAGGCCTGCGTCGCCTGGTGTCCTTGCAGCTCAGGGAGCCGCTGCGCCACCTTGAGAAGAATATTCCCGACCTGCAAAAAATGGCCAGTGCCTTCATGCCGCTGGGCACCCTGGAAGAGCTGCGTGCGCAGATCGTCGACGTGGCGCTGGACCGCGCCTTCCTGAACGAGCCGCTGCCCACCGACGAGGCCGCCTTCAAGGCGCGCCTGGACGAAGGCCGGCCGCGCCTGGTATTGATTGCGCAGGAAGTGGCCCGCCTGGCCGGCGCGGTGCTGGTGGAGTTCACCACTGCCGGGCGCAAGCTCAAGGACAGCCGTTGCAGCGCCGACGTCGCCAGCGACCTGGTGGCGCAACTGCATCGCCTGTGCAGCAAGCGGTTTATCGCCACCACGCCCTGGGCAGCGCTGCTGCACCTGCCGCGCTACCTGAAAGCCATCACGCTGCGGCTGGAAAAACTGCGCGCCGACCCCGCGCGCGACGCCACCCGGCTGGCCGAGCTGCGGCCGTTGGAACAACGCTACCTGCGCCGCCTGGCCGAGCGGCGCGGCAGCGCCGATGCGCGGCTTGATGAATACCGCTGGTTGCTGGAGGAACTGCGCGTGAGCTACTTCGCGCAAGAGCTGCGCACGCCGCAGCCGGTGAGCGCCAAGCGCCTGGACAAGGCGTGGGAGCAGATGTCACGTTGAGCCCAGGCTGTGGGTGCCATATCAGGCAGGGGGGCAGGTCGATGCGGAGTCTTTGGCGGGCCAAACACCAGAAGTGAAGCGGCGGCTTCGGCCGTCAGGGCAGCAAGATTTCTAACGCTCGATTTAAGCCACCGCTGGCGATGGTGATCATGGCCTGTTCGGCCACTGCCGGCTTGGGGTGGTAGGCGATCGACAGCCCGGCCGCCTTCATCATCGGCAAGTCATTCGCGCCATCACCCACCGCATCGCACACGGGCGCCAAAAGCGGGTCATCGCCCTGCCCACCTTGCTCGATGTGCCGCCCATTCTGGCGCCGCATGCGTCTTTAGCGCGACATCTGCTCCCA
>JAYUPO010000023.1:0-5468 GCA_043760085.1 Burkholderiales bacterium | reverse complement strand
CCTGCTTCGGTCAGACCGGTGACGTTCTTGAAGACGGTGTTCTTCAGCCCGAAGGCCTGCGCCTGCCGGTTCATCATCGCGACGAACTGGTCGACCGTACCGCCCACCGCCTTGGCCAGCGCGACCGCAGAGTCGTTGCCGCTCTGCACGATCGTGCCGCGCAGCAGTTCGTCGACGCGCGGCGTCATCGTCGTGTCGATGAACATCAGCGAGCCGCCGCCCTTGCGCTCGGCCCAGGCGCGCAGCGAAATCGGCAGGGTCTGCTCCAGCGTGAGCTTCTTGTCGCGCAGGGCGTTGAACACCAGGTACGCAGTCATCAGTTTCGTTAACGATGCCGGGTCGGCCTGCGCATCGGCGCCGCGTTCGGCCAGCACCTGGTTGCCGCTCAGGTCGTACAGCAGGTACTGGCGCGCGGCAATTTCGGGCGGCTGCGGCGCCTGGGCGCGGGCGGTGGGGGTGAGCGTCAGCAACAAGGCCAGCGCCAGGGCAAGGGTTCGGATCATGGGCAGCAGAAGAAAGAGTGATTCGGGCGCGGCGGCTCAGACCCGCAGGCCGGCCACCACGAGGGACTTCAACAAGGGCAACTGGCCGTGAAAGAAATGGCCCACGCCGGGCAGCACCGTCACCGGCTGCACCTGGGGGCGGGCCCAGTCGAGCACCGCGGCCAGGGGCACCACGTCGTCGGCCTCGCCGTGTATGACCAAGGTGCCCGCCGGCACGGCCGGCAGGGCAAAGCGGCTCGCCGCCGGGCCCACCAGCACCAGTTGCGCCGCAGGCGTGGCGCTGGCCGCCAGGGCCTGCGCCGCCTGCGCCGCCACGAAGCCGCCAAACGAAAAGCCGGCCAGCACCAGCGGCAGGCCGGGCCGGGCAAAGGCGGCGGCCACGGCCAGGGCATCCTGCACTTCGCCCACGCCGTCGTCATGCACGCCGGCAGAAGCACCCACGCCGCGGAAGTTGAAGCGCACCGCCGTCAACCCGGCCTGCAGGAAGGCGCGGGCCAGGGTCTGCGCAACCTTGTTGTCCAGGTTGCCGCCATGCAGCGGGTGCGGGTGGCAGACCACCGCCACGCCGCGCGGCGTGGCCGGCGCATCGACGGCGCATTCAATGGCCCCGGCCGGCCCGGCGATGGCCTGGCGCTGCGTGCTGGCGTTCATGCGCTTTCTTCAGCGGCCGATGGCCGGGTCCAGCAGCAGCCGCTCGACCACGCGGCCGCGGGTTAGATGAACGTCGACGATCTCATCGATGTCGGCCAGGTCGACATACGTGTACCAGGTCTCCTGCGGGTACACCACCAACACCGGGCCGCCGGCGCAGCGGTCCAGGCAGCCGGCCTTGTTCACCCGCACCTTGCCTGGCCCGGCCAGTCCGGCCGCCTTCACCCTGCGCTTGCAATGATCGAACGCCGCTTGCGCGCCTTGCTGGGCGCAACAGGCCTCGCCGCTGTCGCGCTGGTTCAGGCAGAAGAAGACATGCTGGTCGTAATAACTCATGGCGCGCGATTGTAGGTAGGCGGGTTCGGGCGCCTTGTCGCGCGCCCCTGGCGCTGGGCTAGTCGCGGCTGCTCACGCGCAGCAGCAGCCAGCCCATGGCCGCGTAAGGCCACAGCCAACCCACCCACAGGGCCAGGCCGTTGAAGCGGATGAAGCGGCCCTGCTCCCAGGCCTGCAAGCTTTGTGCGAAGTACGGATCGGCCGGCGCCTGCACCACCAGCACCACCAGGGCGGTGAGCACCACCAGGCCCAGCGCCGCAGCCGGCTTGGGCGGCAGCCCGGCCAGCAGCGCGGCCAGCAGCAAGGCCAGCGACCAGGCCAGAGGCGTCAGCGGCGTGAACCAGGCCAGGGCGTGCTCAGGGCCGAAACTCAGCGCGGTGGACAAGGTGGTGGCCGCAAAGCCCAGCGCCAGCGCCCCGAGCACCAGCACGCCGCGCCGCCAACCGCTGCGGGCCACGCAAAACGCGAGCAGGCACGGCGCCAGCAAGCCCAGCAGTTGCACCAGGCCGTCGCTGAACGGCGCCAGCCGCTCGGGCAGCACGTGGGCCAGGTCGACCGAAATCTTCAGCCCCGGCACCCACCCGGTTTCATCCAGCCACTCGGCGGCCCACTCGCCTAGCCGGCTGCCCACATGGCCCAGGCCCAGCGGCACCGGCGCCGGGAACAGCAGGCCCACCGGCCACAGCGCCAACAGCGCCACGGCGCCGGCACTGTCGCGCACGAACCAGCGCTCGCGCACGACCTGCCAGCGCTGCAACACACCCAAACGGTGCAACACCCAGGCCAGGCCCACGCCGATGCACGCGCCGCCGGTATTCAACGCCCAGTCCACGGCCGACGGGTAGCGCCCGGGCAAGAAGGTCTGGATCAGTTCGTTGCTGTACGACAGCAGCGTGGCCGGCAACACGGCGCGCAGCAGCGCCGGCAGGCCGCGGCGGCCACGGCGCACACCGGCGACGTACAGCAGCATGCCCAGCGGCAAGTAGCCCAGCAGGTTGGACGCCACGTCGAAGGGGTCGCGCCACGGCGGCCAGGGCAGCACCAAAAAGGCCAGCGCCGTGCTGCCCGGTGGCCAGCGCCAGGGCCCGAAGGGGTACAGGCTGGCATACAACACCAGCGCCGTGTAGGCCCAGGCCAGTGGCCCGGCGGAACTGCGTGGTGAGCTGCGCACAGCCCGTCAGAAGGGCTTGACCACGACCAGCACCACCATCGCCGTGAACAGCAGCACGGCGCTTTCGTTGAACACGCGCAGCCAGCGCGCGCTGCGCGTGTTGTGGCCTTGCTCAAACTTGTGCAGCAGCCGCGCACAGGCGTGGTGGTAGCCGCCGGCCAGCGCCACCAGCACCAACTTCAGGTAAAGCCAAACGTTAGCGCCGCCACGCCCCACGCCATAGCCCAGCCACAGCACCAGTCCAAGCACCAGCGCGGGCAGCATCAGCAGGGTGCCGAAGCGCAACAGCCGCCGGGCCATCAGCAGCAGCCGCTCGCGCTCGGCGTGGCTGGCGGGCGCCACATCAGCCAGGTTGATCAGCAACCGCGGCAGGTAAAACAGGGTGGCAAACCAGCTCGCCACGAAGACGATGTGAAACGCCTTGACCCACAAGAAGCCGCTGCTCATGCGGCAAATTATGTGGCCCACCCCGGCGGGACAGCACAGTGGCCACCGGCCGCTTCGGTGAGGCTAACTTCGCGCAGCGAAGTCAAGGCGCGAGAGGGCCGCGCCGGAACCAAAAAAAACGGCCCTGACGTGAGTCAGGGCCGGCAAGCCTTATCGCTGTCAACACGCTAAGGCACCTGCTCAGGGAGGAAAAGCAGGGAATGACGACCTTGCGGCTATCATTCACTGACGACTCTAGCAGAGACACCCCAGGTTGCGGAATACCGTAAACCAAGGGGTCCAGCGGCCACGCTGACCGCCACGCCACACTCTCGGGGTGCCCCGGCGCCGGGCTGCCCCGCACCGCGTACAGGGGGACACCGTGCCACACCTTGCCACCTTCCCGGCCCACCGGCCACGCCGCTTGCGCCGCGACGCCTTCACCCGCGCCCTGGTGCGCGAACACGCCTTGACGGCGCAAGACCTGATCCTGCCGGTGTTCGTGCTCGACGGCGTGGGCCGCGCACAAGACGTGGCCAGCATGCCCGGCGTGCAGCGCCGCAGCATCGACGGCCTGTTTGCCGTGGCCGAGGAATGCGTGGCCCTGGGCGTGCCGGTGATGGCGTTGTTCCCGGTGATCGACCCCAGCCTGAAAACACCCGACGGCCGCGAAGCCACCAACCCCGACGGCCTGGTGCCGCGCGCGCTGCGCGAACTGAAGCAGCGCTTTCCGCAACTCGGCCTGCTCACCGACGTGGCGCTGGACCCGTACACCAGCCACGGCCAGGACGGCCTGCTCGACGACACCGGCTACATCCTGAACGACGAGACGGTGGAGGTGCTGACCCAGCAGGCCCTGGTGCAAGCCGAGGCCGGCGTGGACATCGTGGCCCCCAGCGACATGATGGACGGGCGCATCGGCGCCATCCGCGATGCGCTCGAAGGCTCGGGGCGCATCCACACCCGCATCATGGCCTACAGCGCCAAGTACGCCAGCGCCTTTTACGGGCCCTTCCGCGACGCCGTGGGCAGCGCCGCCACCCTGGGCAAGGCCGACAAGCAGACCTACCAGATGGACCCGGGCAACAGCGACGAAGCGCTGCGCGAAGTGGCGATGGACCTGGCCGAAGGTGCTGACATGGTGATGGTCAAGCCCGGCATGCCTTACCTCGACATCGTGCGCCGCGTGAAACAGGAATTCCGCGTGCCCACGTTTGCCTACCAGGTCAGCGGTGAATACGCCATGCTCAAGGCCGCGGCGGCCAACGGCTGGCTGGCGCACGACGCGGTGATGATGGAGTCGCTGCTGGCGTTCAAGCGCGCCGGGGCCGACGGCGTGTTGAGCTACTTCGCCCTCGAAGCCGCGCGCTTGTTGCGCCGGGGTTGATGCGCGATGCGCGTCTTCCACGTCGCGCCCGAAGTCTTTGCCGAGCTGCCGGCGCTGCCCGCGGCGCTGCCCGCGGGGGGGTTCATCTGGGTCGGTTGCGCGCGCGACAAGTTTGAAGCGCAGTTGCCCGCCATCCAGGCGGCACTGACGAAGTGGGACTGCGGCAACCTGGTCGATCTGCACGTGGCCGACCTGTTGAACGCGCAGTTAAGGTCGCAGTTCGACACCACCTCGTGGTACGACCTGCTGGTCTTTCGCCGCCTTTTGGCGCCGGCCACCACCGAGCCTGAAGACGCCTTGCCCACGGCGGTGGCCACCAGCCCGGTGGGCTTTGCCATCTTCGACCGCGTGCTGATCACCGTGCACCCGCCGGATTGCCCGGTGCGCGAATACTTCGCCCAGCGCCTGGCGATGCATGCGCAGGACCCGCACGATGCCCGCGGTGGCTCGCGCCTGCCCACCAGCCCGGCCGAGCTGATGCTGCGCATGGTGAACTTCATGGTCGACAGTTACCTCGAACTGCGCCGCTCGCTGACGCGCCAGTTCGGCCATCTGCAAGCGCAGTTGCTCGACCCGAAGAGCCCCTTCAACCGCTGGCAGCGGCTGCTCGAGGCGCGCAACGCGCTGCACCTGCTGGAAGACACCTGCGAAGACCAGCGCAGCGCGGTACAGGAATGGCTCGACGCGCTGGACGAATGGCCCGATGAAGAGTCCACCGCGGCGCGGCGCGAACGCGAGTTGCTGCGCGTGCGCTCGCGCGACGTGCAGGAGCACATTGAACGCGTGCTGGGCCATGTGCGCCGGCTCGAACAATCGGCCGAAACCGCGGTGCAGATTCACTTTTCGGCGCTGGGCCACCGCACCAACGAAATCATGCGCACGCTCACCGTGCTCACAGCCATCTTCCTGCCGCTGAACCTGATCACCGGTTTCTTCGGCATGAACTTCGATGCCCTGCCGCTCATACACAGCGCCACGGGCATCTGGGTGGCCA
>JAYUPO010000022.1:0-2236 GCA_043760085.1 Burkholderiales bacterium | reverse complement strand
CGACGATGCTGTGCGCCTTGTGGCCCTTGATGTGGGCGACGAAACCCACGCCACAGGCGTCGTGCTCATGGCCGGGGCTGTACAGGCCGTCTTGCGCGGCCGCAGCCAGGGCCTGGGCTTGGGTGACGGGCGCGGCGGCAGAAGAAGGGTCAGCCTGGCTCATGGCGGGCTCCGGGTAACGGCGAGGGGCGCGCAGCTTAGCGCGATGAAGGCCTGGGGACAACACAAATATATGGGGTCAGTGTCAATAAACTCTGACACGAAAATGGTCCGAATATTAATAGGGACACATCTGTCTTTTGCTGCGGGCGGCCCCGCAAGCGTGGTCGCGGCAGCCCACCCGAGCCCGCCGCGCCCTTGTCACATTGCGGCTAAAAGCAGCTCACCCCTCGGGTTTCGCGCCCTCGCTGCGCTATGCCGCGCGCGGCCGCCCCCGAGGCCGTGCCTGAAGCGGCCGCGACAACTGCTCTGACAGCCGGCGCACGAATGCGGTGCTGCCGATCACCTTGCCCTGCCACGCTGCGCGCACGACGGCATCGAGCTGTTCATCGGAGATGCCGGTTTGCATCAGCCGCCGATACGCCGCTTCGCGCGCGAACGGCGTGTTGCCCAATTGCCAGTAAGCGGGCAGGTCAGCCAGAAAACCGTCGCGTCGCAAGCCCAAGTGGTGGGCGGCGCTGCTGCGCAACGGGTCTGGTGCGGCGGCATGCGCCAGGCCTTCGTCGTCAACTACCGGTGCGGCCGCCAGGTGGCTGATGGCGCACAGGCAGCGCAGGCTGGGCGGCCCAGGCTCCACCACCGCTGCGCGAAAACGCCCTTCCCACAGGGTGCCGGTGCGGCCGTGGCGCTGATTGAAGCGGGCCACATAACGCCGGCCGATGGCCTGGATCATCCGGCTCAACCCAGGCCCTTCGGCCGGGGTGAGCAGCAGGTGCACGCTGGTGTCCAGCAGGGCATAGCCATGCACCGCCACCAGGTTGGCCGCCGCTCCCTGCTGCAACGCGGCCAGGTACTCGTGCCTGTCGGCATCGTCCCTGAACACGGCCTGCCCCGCATTGCCGCGCAGCATCACATGGTGCGCCAGGCCGGGAACCACAAGGCGGGCCTGGCGGGCCATGGCAGGCGCTCGAACAGTGCCCGCGTTCAGGCGAAGGCATCCACACCGGTCAGGCGGTGATGCTCGCGCTGGGCGAAACGGTCGGTCATGCCGGCGATGTAGTCGGCCACGGCGCGGTGGCGGTCGGCGGCGTTGGCATAGAACGCGGGCAGCAGCGCCGGCTCGTCCAGGTAGCGGGCAAACAGGCCAGCCACCACCGTGCGCGCACGCTCGGTGGCCACGGCCACCTGCGGGTGGCGGTACAGCTCGCGGAACAAGAAGCGCTTGAGATCGGTGGTCTCGGCCCTTAACCGTTCACTGAAGGCCACCAGCGCCGGCCCGGCGCGCACGGCCTGCACATCGGCCGGCGCCTGCGCCTGAAGGCGCGCCTGGGTCTGCGCCACCACGTCATGGACCTGGCTCGACAACATGCGCCGGATGCACTCAAACAGCAGCCGCCGCGGCGCGCGCTGGCGCAGGCCGGTGTGCTCGCGTTCAACTTCTTCGAGATAGGCGTGCAGCAGCGGCACCTCGTGCAGCTGCTCCAGGTGCAGCAGGCCCGAGCGCACGCCGTCATCGACATCGTGCGCGTTGTAGGCAATCTCGTCGGCCAGGTTCACCACCTGGGCCTCCAGGCTGGGCTGGCCGCCTTGAATGAAACGTTGCGCCACGCCGCCTGGCTCGGCCAACTCCAGGGCCGCAGCGCGCACCCGCGAGCAATGCTTGAGGATGCCTTCACGCGCCTCGAACGTGAGGTTAAGACCGTCGAACTGCGGGTAGCGCGCCTCCAGCTCGTCCACCACGCGCAGGCTTTGCAGGTTGTGCTCGAAGCCGCCATGGGCCCGCATGCATTCATGCAACGCATCTTGCCCGGCGTGGCCAAAGGGCGTGTGGCCCAGGTCGTGCGCCAGGGCGATGGCTTCCACCAGGTCTTCATTCAGGGCCAGTGCGCGCGCAATGGAGCGGCCAACCTGCGCCACTTCCAGCGAATGCGTCAGCCGCGTGCGGTACAGGTCGCCCTCATGGTTGATGAAGACCTGCGTCTTGTAGACCAGACGGCGAAACGCGGTGCTGTGCACGATGCGGTCGCGGTCGCGCTGGTGCTCGTTGCGCGGCGGCAGCACAGCCGGCTCAAGCATG
>JAYUPO010000021.1:0-5475 GCA_043760085.1 Burkholderiales bacterium | reverse complement strand
GTAGACGGTCACGTCGTGCCCGGCGCGCGCCAGGTGGCCGGCCATCGGGTAGCCCATCACGCCCAGGCCGAGGAAGGCCACCTTGCGCGAGGGAACGGGGTCGTAGGTCTTGGTCATGTCGGCCATTGCCTTGAAGGGAAGGCGCCGATGATGCCAAAGTCGAATACGCGTGCCCGACTCAAAGCCCGACAGGCCCCTACACGATGGTCAGATGCTCGGTGCCCGAGGCCAGGTCGGGGTTGCGCGCGCGGTGGCTGTGCAGCTTGATCTGCAAGCGCAGGTCGTTCACTGAATCGGCGTTGCGCAGCACGTCTTCGTAGGTCACCGTGTTGGCTTCGTACAGGTCGAACAGGGCCTGGTCGAAGGTCTGCATGCCGAGTTCGCGCGAACGCTTCATCAGCTCTTTGATTTCGCCCACCTCGCCCTTGAAGATCATGTCGCTGACCAGCGGTGTGTTGAGCAGCACTTCCACGGCCGCCACACGGCCTTTGCCGTCCTGGTGCGGCAGCAGGCGCTGCGACACCAGCGATTTGAGGTTCAAGGACAGGTCCATCAACAACTGCGCGCGTCGCTCTTCGGGGAAGAAATTGATGATGCGGTCGAGCGCCTGGTTGGCGCTGTTGGCGTGCAGCGTGGCCATGCACAGGTGGCCGGTCTCGGCGAACGACACCGCGTGTTCCATGGTTTCGCGGTCGCGGATTTCGCCCATCAAGATGACGTCGGGCGCCTGGCGCAGGGTGTTCTTCAGCGCTTGCTCCCAGCCGTCGGTGTCGATGCCCACTTCGCGCTGGGTGATGATGCAATTCTTGTGCGGGTGCACGAACTCCACCGGGTCTTCGATGGTGATGATGTGGCCGTAGGAATGTTCGTTGCGGTGGTCGACCATCGCCGCCAGCGAGGTGCTCTTGCCCGAGCCCGTGGCGCCGACGAAGATCACCAGGCCGCGCTTGGTCATCGAGACCTCTTTCAGCACCTTGGGCAGCTTCAGGCCGTCGATGGTGGGCAGCGTGGCCGGGATGGTGCGAAACACCAGGCCCACATGGCCTTGCTGCATGAAGGCGTTGACGCGAAAGCGCCCCACGCCCTGCGGCGAGATGGCGAAATTGCATTCCTTGGTGCGTTCGAACTCGGCGCCCTGCTTGTCGTTCATCACGGCGCGCGCCAGCTGCATGGTGTGCTGGCCGGTCAGCGGCTGCGGGCTGACCTTGTTGACCTTGCCGTCAACCTTGATCGCGGGCGGAAAGTCAGCGGTGAGGAACAGGTCCGAGCCGCCGCGCGCCACCATCAGGCGCAGCAGGTCGCTGACGAATTTCGAGGCTTGGTCGCGTTCCATTCAGGAAACCTTGCTGTTCATCTCATCACATCGCGCCCCGCGCCTTCGCAGAGCTCAGGCGGTTCGTGAGGCGCAAGTGAGTGCGCAGGCACTCACTTGCGTCCACACTCACCCCGGGAAGTTCTCGGGAAACTTGGCCTTCGAGCGGGCCTCGGCCGGCGAGATGATATTGCGCCGCACCAGGTCAGACAAATTCTGGTCAAGCGTGATCATGCCCATGGCCTGGCCGGTTTGAATCGATGAATACATCTGCGCGATCTTGTTCTCGCGGATCAGGTTCTTGATGGCCGAGGTGGCGATCATGATTTCATGCGCCGCCGCGCGGCCCGAGCCGTCTTTCAGCTTGCACAGCGTCTGCGAGATCACCGCGATCAGCGACTCCGACAGCATCGCGCGCACCATGTCTTTCTCGGCCGCGGGGAAGACATCCACCACGCGGTCGATCGTCTTGGCCGCGCTGCTGGTGTGCAGGGTGCCGAACACCATGTGGCCGGTTTCTGCGGCGGTGAGTGCCAGGCGAATGGTTTCCAGGTCGCGCATTTCGCCCACCAGAATGGCGTCGGGGTCTTCGCGCAGCGCCGAACGCAGCGCATTGTTGAAGCTCAGCGTGTGCGGCCCCACCTCGCGCTGGTTGACCAGGCACTTCTTGCTTTCATGCACGAATTCGATCGGGTCTTCCACCGTCAGCACATGGCCGTATTCGTTCTCGTTCAGGTGGTTGACCATGCCCGCCAGCGTGGTGCTCTTGCCCGAGCCGGTGGGGCCCGTCACCAGCACCAGGCCGCGCGGCTTGAGGGCCAGGTCAGCAAAAATCTTGGGCGCGTTAAGTTGCTCCAGGCTCAGGATCTTGCTCGGGATGGTGCGGAACACCGCGCCCGCGCCGCGATTCTGGTTGAAGGCGTTGACGCGAAATCGCGCCAGCCCCTGGATCTCGAAACTGAAGTCGACCTCCAGCGCGTCTTCATAGTGCTTGCGCTGCGCGTCGTTCATGATGTCGTAAATCATCGAATGAACCTGCTTGTGGTCCATCGGTTCGACATTGATGCGGCGCACGTCGCCATGCACGCGAATCATCGGCGGCAGGCCGGCTGACAAGTGCAGGTCAGAGGCCTTGTTCTTGACCGAAAAGGCCAGCAGTTGGGTGATGTCCATATCGGTGCGGCCGTCCCTTGGCGTGTAGCTCGGCGTTAAGCTCGGGCGATTATGGCCAGCATCGAAAGCCAGTTACAACGGGTTGAAGCGCGCTTAAGCCAGGCCTGTTCCGCGCATGGGCGCGATCGTTCCACGGTGCAGTTGCTCGCCGTGAGCAAGACCTTCGGCGCAACGGCCGTGCGCGAAGCGTTCGCTGCGGGCCAGTGCGCCTTCGGTGAGAACTACGTGCAAGAGGCGCTGGCCAAGATGGCTGAACTGGTGGACGTGCGCCGCCAGCTAACCTGGCACTTGATAGGCCCGCTGCAAAGCAACAAGACCAGCCCCGTGGCCGAAGCCTTCGACTGGGTGCACACGGTGAACCGGCTGAAGATCGCGCAGCGCCTGGCGCAAGCCCGCCCGGCCGCCCTGGCGCCGCTGCAGCTGTGCATCCAGGTCAACCTCAGCGGTGAAGCCAGCAAGGGCGGCGTGGCGCCGGGCGAGGTGCTGGCGCTGGCCCAGGCCGTGCACGCGCTGCCGCGCGAGCGCGTGCGCCTGCGCGGGCTGATGAGCATCCCCGAGCCCGCCAGCGGCATCGAGGCCCAGCGCGTGCCGCACCGGCAACTGCACGGCCTGCTCGCGGCGCTGAATCGGCACGGCCTGGGCCTGGACACCTTGTCGATGGGCATGAGCGCCGACCTGGAAGCCGCGGTGGCCGAAGGCGCCACCATCGTGCGCGTGGGCACGGCGATTTTCGGCGGGCGTTGAAGGGCGTTAGAACCGGCGCGCGCGGCCTGTGCGTCGCAGCGCCATGGCAAGGCCCAGCAGGCCCGCCAGCATGAGCCACGCGGTACCAGGCTCGGGAATGGCGGGCAGCACGACGCTGCTGCCGTTGGCGAAGACCAGGCTTTCCAGCCGGCCCGTCATGGGCGCGGCCGTGGCGTTGACAAAGCTCACACTCAACAGCTGGTCGCTCAAAGCGTCGGACTGGCCGCCTGGCGTACCCGGGCCTTCCGCGGGCGGCGCCAGCGCCAGGCCGATCTCATCGAACGAATTCTGGAAGCCGGGGCCGCCGTCGGCGCTTGGGCCGCTGAGCAACAACTGCACCTCGGCGTCGGCCGCTTCGCCCGCGCCGATCGTGGTCTGCACGCTGGCGTTGACCAGGCCGCTGACCACCAGCCGCGTGTTCGGCGTCAGCGTGAAATTGGCCGGCACCTCACCCAGCGGCACATACACCTCGCTGAAGAAGGCGCCCGGGCCCAGGGCCATGCCGGCGGCCTGGATGAACGTGCCGCCGAGCGTGCCGTTGCCGCTGATGCTGGCCAGCGCGCTCACGGCCCCGGCCGCTGCGCTGCGGCTGGCGGGCTCGAACAGCGTGCTGCCAAAGTGATCGCTCACGACGCTGCTGTCGCCCTGCACTTCGGCGTAGACGTAGTTGTCGAACACGCCAGCTGAAAAGAAACTCAAGCTCGGCGCAACGCCGTCTGCCACATCAAGGTCAGTCAGCTCGGCGCGCAGGTTGCCGAAGCTGACCATCGAGACGGCGGCAGCCAGCGCCGGGTTGCCCGGCCCGGTGGCGGCCCAAACCACGATCACGCCAAGCATCGCGTTCAAGCGCTTCATCATCAGCAGCCTCCAGATCGACACGCCTGCATGCAGGCGGGAGGCGAGTGTTACGGCTAGGACAACGGCGCGCCACCCCTATAAGCCGCCGCCGTCAATCCAGCTTCAAGCCCAGGCGCGTGATGATCGCGCCCCAGCGTTGGGTGTCGGCTTCAACCACACGTTTGAAGTCAGCCACGCTGCCGCCCACCACCGTGAGGCCTTGGGCGTCCATGGCGGCCTTGATGCCCGCGTCTTGCAGCGCCGCGTTCACGTCGGCGTTGATCCGCTGCAGCACGCTGTCTGGCGTGCCGGTGGGCGCAAACAAGCCGTTCCAGGCCAGCGACTCAACGCCCGGGGCACCGGCCTGCGCCAGCGTGGGCAACTCCTTCAATGAATCAGGCCGCTGGCTGGAACTCACCGCCAGCAGGCGCACCTTGCCCGAGCGCACATGGGCCAGCAGCGCGGGGGCGACCATGAAGGTGGCGTCGGCCTCGCCCTGGGCCACGGCCATGGCCGCTGGCGGCGAGCCGTTGAAGGGGATGTGCGTGGCCTGCACCCCGGTCTCGGCCAGAAAGAGTTCCATCGTCAAATGCGCCGAGCTGCCGTTGCCCAGCGACGAGTAGTTCACCTTGCCGCCTTGCGCCTTGGCCCAGGCGATGAACTCGGCCACCGTCCTGGCCGGTACTTTCTCGGCACTCACCGCCAGCACGTTGGGCTGGCTGGTGGTCATCACCACCGGCGCCAGGTCTTTGGCCGGGTCGTAGGGCATCTTGCGATAGAGAAAAGGCGCAAAGGCCACCGGGCCGTTGAAGCCGATGCCCAGCGTGTGGCCGTCGGGTGCGGCCTTGGCCACCACGTCCATGCCCAGCATGCCGCCGGCGCCGGGCTTGTTTTCCACCAGCCAGGCCTGGCCCCAGCGCTCTTTTAACTTCTCGCCCAACAGGCGCACGATGATGTCCAGCGAGCTGCCGGCCGGCGCGGGCACGATCATGCGCACCGGCTTGCTGGGCCAGGCCTGGGCGTGGGCGGCGTTGCAGGACAGCGCCAACAAGGCGGTGGCGATCAGGGTTCGGCGTTGCATGGTGGGCGGTGTGGCGTGGTGGGGTTCGCATCTTACGAACAAGCCAGGCGCACGCGGCTCACCGTCTGCGGCTCACCTTCAAGCCGCTGGCTACACTGGCCGCATGAACATGGACAGCATCGCCTTCATCGGCGGCGGCAACATGGCCAGCGCCTTGATCGGCGGGCTGCTTAAGAACGCGGCAACGGCGCCGGCCTTGATCGTCATCGAGCCCGCGGCGGCGCAGCGCGAAGTGTTGCAACAGCGCTTCGGCATTGAAGCCCTGGCCGCGCCCGACGCCAGTCTGGCCACGGCAGCCACGGTGGTGTGGGCCGTCAAGCCGCAGCTC